>NZ_JBSHBN010000002.1:78709-143193 GCF_053612025.1 Kitasatospora sp. NPDC054768 | reverse complement strand
GGTGGTGGAGCGTCCGGGGCCGGTGGCGCCACCGCCGCCGAGCGCCCCGCCGGTCGTCCCCGCGCCCGCGCCTGCGCCCGCCGTGCTGCCCGCGCCTGCGCCTGCCCTGCCGCCCGCGCCCGTGCCCGCCGCGCCGCCCGCCGTCCCGTCGGTGCTGCCCCCGCTGACCACGCCGCCGGTGACGGCCACGCCGCCGGCCGAGTCCGTCCGGGCCGCACTGCGCGAGCGCCGGTCCGCCGCCTACCGGGCGGCGACGGCCGGCGAGTCGGCGATGCTGCTGCAGACGCTCGCCCGGGAGTGCGTGACGGTGCTCGGCCGGAGCGACCGGGACACCCTGTGCACCTGGCGGGACTTCGCCTGGTACCTCAGCCGGACCGGGGACCTGAACGGCGCGGTCCGGCTGTTGACCGCCCTGGTGGACGACATGCGCTCGGCGCTCGGCCCGGTCGACCCGGACACCCTCGGCGCCCGCTACCACCTGGTCTGGTGCGTCGGCGAGAGCGGTGCGCCGGTCACCGCGATCCGGCTGATGAACGAGCTGCTGCCCGACCTGCACGCCGCCTGGGGCCCGTACGACCCGCGGGTCCTGAAGGCCCGGCACGACCTCGCGCTGCACCGGGCCAACCGGGGCGACCCGCAGGGCGCGGTGCTCCAGCTGCACGGGCTGCTGCCGGACCTCGCCCGGGTGCTGGGCGAGCACCACCCGAGCACCGTGCAGGCCTGGCGGGACCTGGCCGGCTACCAGCAGCAGCTGGCCCAGGCCGGCCGCAAGGGGCCGGGGCAGCGCCGCCGCACGCCGCGGATGAGCCCGATGGAGGCGCTGGTGCTGGTGCGGCGGCTGCGGCTGTGGGACTTCGCCACCGACGAGGAGGCCCGGGCCTGCATGGACGCGCTGGACCGGGGGATCGGCCTGAAGGGCGTCGCGGACGTGGTGTTCGACGCACCGGACCACGTCTCGGACGAGGACCTGGTGGAGGAGATCTTCGGGGCCTGAGCGCCGCCGCCACGGCGCTCAGCCCGCCAGGGCCGGCGCCGGAAGGACGGCCAGGGCGTGGAGCAGGGCGCGGGCGGCGGCGTCGTTCTGCCGGAAGCCCGGGGCGTTGGTGCGCGGGCGGGCGAAGGCGGCGGCCGCGCGCAGGCTGGTGTGCGGGCCGAGGGCGGTGCGGCGGGGGTGTGGGGCGCCGCCGAGGGCCGGGTCGAGCAGCCGGCTGTCCGCGGGGGTGATGGTGACCAGGCCGGAGCGGTGGGTGTAGTCGGGGTCGGTGACCACCTCCTCGACGATCCGTCCGGTGCGGTGCAGGTCGCGCAGCACCGGGTCCAGGGTGCGGGCCAGCGCGTGCTTGGGCAGGTACGCCTCGACCAGCGCCGTGGCGGTGACCCGGTGGCCGGGCACGGTGGCGCCGCCGGCCCGCCAGGTGCCGCTCGCCTCGTCCCGTTCGATCCGCACGTCCGCGCCGAGGAAGCGCACCACCCCGGCCTCGGAGAGGGCGAGCAGCTGGCGCAGCCGGAAGCCGGGCGGGCCGGAGGCGAGGAAGCTGAAGTAGCCGAAGAACCACCCGTCCACCTCCTCGGCGATCGACCGGGCGGTGAGCCGGCCGCTCGCCATCACCCGGGGGAGCTGGCCGAACAGCGAGAGCAGGCCGAGGAAGGCGCCGAGGTCGGCGCTGTGCGCCGGGTCGGCGCGGCGGTCGGCGTCGGCGGTGACGTACCCGCGCAGGTGCGCCTGGAGCTCCTCGTCGGTGCCGAGTTCGAGCCCGGCCAGCGGGTGGTCGAGCCGTTCGAAGTCGATCCGGTCGGCCGGGTCGGGGACGGCCTCGGCGATCAGGGCGGCGAGTTCGGGGCCGTACCAGTGGTGCCGGTCGTAGCGGTGGAGGAACTCCGGCCAGGGCAGGGCGGTGCGCCCGGGGTGGGCGTGGAACAGCTCGTGGTAGTGCCCGAAGGCGATCTCCTTGGCCATCAACGGCCAGAAGTCGCGCCGCAGTTCGAGCTGTCCGCCGGTGGTGAGCACGGTGTTCACGGCGGTCTCGTCGAAGTACCGGGGGAGCGGGGCGGGCGGCCCCTGGAGCCGGTAGCCGGTCTTGGAGTGGTACGGGACGCCGCGCCGGGAGCCGAGGTGGAGCACCGGCTCGCGGCCGGACGGCAGGTAGCGCAGCGCGGGCCCGTCCCCGATCGGCTCGAAGCGGCCGCCGCGGCCCTCGGTGAGCAGCGTGACCAGGTCCACCGAGGCGAGGCCGAGGCCGCGCAGCACCACCTGCTCGCCGGGGGCGAGGGCGGCCAGTTCGGCGGTCACGTCGGCGGAGTGGGCGGGCGGGAGGTGGAAGCGGCCGTGCCGGGCGGCGAAGGCGGCGTCGGCGGCGAAGCGCGGGTGCGGGGCCGAGTCGAGGTGGCCGAGGGTGAGCACGACGTGGTCGGCGGTGAGCGTCCGGTCGGTGAGGTGGACGCTCTGCGGGCCGTCGGCCGGGCCCTCGATCCGCCGGACGGTGTCGCGGTGGACGGTGACCGCGATGTGCGCCGGCAGTTCGGCGACGGCGCGGCGGAACACCCAGTCCAGGTAGGCGCTCTGGGCCCGGCGGGTGGGGAAGTCCGCGGGCGCGAGGGTGCGCAGCTCGGCCCGGACGGCCGGGTCGGCGACCTCCCGGTAGGGCGCGAACTCCTCCTGTCGCGCGGCCCATTCGGCGAGCGAGGGGCCGGGGCGGACCGGCCCTTCGAGGGTGGAGCGCTCGTCGGTGAACATGGTGACGTCCTCGGCCATGGAGTTCATCCGCAGCAGCGGGGACTGGTCGTGGCGCCAGATCCGGCCCGCGCCCGGCGGGTACGGGTCGACCAGGTGGATCGCCAACGGGCGGTCTTCGGGCAGGAGTTCGGTCGCATTGGCGGCGATCCGCTCCAGCAGCCCGGTGCCGCGCGGGCCGGCGCCGACGATGACCAGCGCCGTCATGCCCGCACCACCTTCACGAAGGCCGCGCGGGCCCGCTGCAGCGGGGTGGGCGGCAGGCCGTCGCGGGTGGCGCCCCGGGCGAAGTGCCGTTCCACGTAGTACTGGCCGACGGACAGCAGGGTGGTGACCACCAGGTACCAGATGGTGGCGACCATCAGCATCGGGATGACCCGGTACGACTGGAGGTAGACCAGCTGCACCGAGTAGAGCAGGTCGGAGACGGCCAGCACGCTGACGATGCTGGTGCCCTTGAGCGCGCCGATCAGCATGTTCCCGGCGGTCGGCACGATCGCCCGCATCGCCTGCGGCACCACGATCCGGCGCAGCACCCGCCACCGGCCGAGCCCGAGCGCGGACGCCGCCTCCAGCTGGCCGCGGTCGACGGACAGGATGCCGCCGCGGATCACCTCGGCGGCGTACGCGGTCTCCAGCAGGGTGAGGCCGATGACGGCGGTCAGGGTGGGGCCCATCAGGTTGACGGTCCTGACCGTGACGAACTCGGGGCCGAACGGGACGCCGAGGCCGAGGGTGGGGTAGAGCGCGCCGATGTTGAAGAAGAACAGCAGCTGCACCAGCGGCGGGGTGGAGCGGAACACCCAGATGTAGACCCAGCTCAGCGTGCGCAGCACCGGGTTGGCGGACAGCCGCATGGTGGCGAGGAGGGTGCCGAGCACGAAGCCGAGGGCGAGGGTGACGGCCGTCAGCCAGAGGGTCAGGGCGAGTCCGTCGAGCACGGACCGGGCGGTGAACCAGTCGGCGACCACGCTCCACTGGAAGGCCTTGTTGCGGATCACCGAGTTGACCGCCATCGCGGCCAGCAGCAGGGCGACGGCGGCGGCGGCCCACTGGCCGGGCCTGCGGCGGGCGACGATCCGGGCCTCGGCGGCGGGCGGCGCGGCGGGGCGGTCGAGTGGGGAGGGGGCGGGCAGGACGTCCTGCGGGGTGGCCATGGCGGCGGCTCCTGGGCGGAGTGCGGGCGGGGAGATGTACGGCGGTGGTCACGTACGCGGGCGCGGCCCGTGTCCCTCAACACGGCCGGCGCATGGCACTGCACTCCGCGCCGATCGTACGCATGCGCGATCGACGGCTGTCAAGGGTGATCGGGACGGCGGAGGGCCCGGCCGGGGCGCGTCGGAAAAGCGACAGGAGATCGCAACAGTGCGGCAATGATGGATGGTTGACGTACCGATCGGCCGACTGCTCAACTTGAGGCCATGTACGCCGAGCAGCCCCTGGTCAGCCGCGACCACATCGACTTCGGTCGGGTGTGGTCCGCGGCGTGTCGCGGCTGACCCGGCAGCGGGCCGTCCGTCCGGCCTGATCTCCCGGCGGGGAGCCCTCCCTCGGTTCGCCCCGTCGCGGCCCGGATCCGTCGTCGGCGACCGGCGACGCGTCAGGCCTTCGCTGCCGCCGTCGACTTCGCACTGCGCTCCGGCCCTTCCGCACTCCGGTCCTCCCGCACTCCGGCAGTTCCCTCCCGTCCCCCCTCTTCACCGGCACGTCCACCGTCACGTGTTCGACGGCCGCCCCGCCGCGGCCGCCTCCGGCGCCCCCCGCCTTCGGCCGGGCGGCACCCCCTGCCCACCCGCAGTCCACCGGAGTCCCGCCCACCCGAAAGGTTCCGCCATGCCCGTCGAATTCCTCGGTATCGCCGCCACCGGAGACGGTTCGGAGACCACCGCCCGCACCACCGCCGCCTTCGACCGCGACTACACCCTGCGGCTGGCCCGGGCGCACGAGGACCACGGCTGGGACCGGGTGCTCTTCGCCTACGGGGCCGGCGCCCCGGAGCCGTCGGCCGCGGCGGCCTTCCTCGCCTCGCACCTGGAGCGCCTCCAGATCCTGCTGGCGCACCGGCCGAACGTCTCCTACCCGACCTTCGCGGCCAAGACCTTCGCGACCCTCGACCGGATCAGCGACGGCCGGCTGACCGTGCACTTCATCACCGGCGGCAACGACCACGAGCAGCAGCGCGAGGGCGACTTCCTGACCAAGGACCAGCGCTACGAGCGCACCCGGGAGTACATCGGCATCGTCAAGAAGGCCTGGACCAGCCGGGAGCCCTTCGACCACGAGGGCCCGCACTACCGCTTCAACGACTTCGTCTCGGACGTCTTCCCCGTGCAGCAGCCGCGCCCGGGGGTCTCCTTCGGCGGCTCCTCCGACGCGGCCTACGCGGCCGGCGGCGCCGAGGCGGACGTCTACTGCCTCTGGGGCGAGCCGCTGGCCCGCACCGCCGAGCAGATCGAGCGGGTGAAGGAGGCGGCCCGGGCGGCCGGGCGCACCGACGTGCCGCGGATCCAGGTGGCGTTCCGGCCGATCATCGCGCCGACCGAGGAGCTGGCCTGGGAGAAGGCGCACCGGACGGTGGCCGCGATCCGGGACCGTCGGGGCACCGACCGGGCGGGGACGAACCCGGCGACCGGGACGCGCGAGGCCGGGACGCGCGAGACCGCGGCACCCGAGAACGTCGGCTCCCAGCGGCTGATCGAGATCGCCGAGGCCGGCGAGCGCTACGACCGCGCCCTGTGGACCCCGACCGCCGCGGCCACCGGCGGGGCGGGCAACTCCAACGCGCTGGTCGGCACCCCGGAGACGGTCGCCCAGGCGCTGCTCGACTACTACGACCTCGGCGTGGACATCCTCTCCGCGCGCGGCTACCACCTGCTGGACGACGCGATCGACTTCGGCCGGTACGTCATCCCGATCGTCCGCGAGGAGGTCGCCAAGCGGGACGCCGCCAGGGCCGCCAAGGCCGAGCGGGCCGAGCGCGACCGCCATCAGCTGATCGCGGTGCAGGCGTGAGCGCGGGCGCGGGCCCGGCCGACGGGTGGGAGTTCCGCCGGGTCACGATCGACGATCCGCTGGTCGAGCCGCTGCTGCGCGAGCTCACCCACGAGTACGTCACCCGGTACGGCCCCGAGGCGCACCAGGAGATGACCCGCTACCCGGCCGGGGACTTCGCCGAGCCGCACGGCGTGCTGCTGCTCCTGCTGGAGGACGGCGAACCGGTGGCCGGCGGCGCGTACAAGCGCTACGACGACCGCACCGCCGAGGTGAAGCGGATGTGGACGCACTCCGCGCACCGGCGCCGGGGCCTGGCCCGCCGGGTGCTGGCCGAGCTGGAGCGGACGGCGGCCGCGGCCGGCTACACCCGCTTCCACCTCACCACCGGCCCGCGCCAGCCCGAGGCCAGGAACCTCTACCTGGCGGCCGGCTACACCCCGCTGTTCGACGTCTCCGCCGACCCCCTGACCATCGGGCCGCTCCCCTTCGAGAAGCACCTGCCCGTTCTGACCACGACCTCCTGAAAGGCCCCCTCGTGAGAACCACCACCGTCCGCCGCCGCCTGCTCGCGACCGCCGTCCTGCTGCCGGTCCTGGTCCTGGCCGCCTGCGGTTCGGACCCGAAGATCGCGGGCGCGGCGGCGGGCGGTCCGGCCGCCACCGCCACCGAGGACCTCGTCTCCGCCCTCAGGACCTCGGAGTCCGCCGCCGCGCTGCTGCCCGAGGAGGTCCGCAGGGCCGGCACGCTGAAGTTCGGCTCGGCCTTCGGCGCGCCGCCCAGCGCGTTCTACACCGACCAGGCCGACAAGAAGCCGGCCGGGATCGACGTGGACTTCACCGACGCGGTGGCCAGGCTGCTCGGCCTGACCGTGCAGCGCGAGCAGGCCGCCTTCGAGACCATCCTGCCCGCCCTGGACAGCGGGAAGTACGACGTCGGCACCGGCAACTTCGGGGTCACCGCGGCCCGGCTGAGGACCATCGACTTCGTCACCTACATCGACGACGGCCAGGGCTTCGCGGTGAAGAAGGACAACACCGCGGTCCAGCCGGTCACCGACCTGCTCCAGCTGTGCGGACTGACCATCGGCACCGGCGCCGGCACCACCTTCGAGACCACCCTCAACAGCCGGAAGAACGTCTGCGCCGACGCCGGGAAGAAGCCGTACGAGGTCAAGGCGTTCGGCGAGAGCGGCGCCCTGCTGACCAGCCTCCAGCAGGGCCGGGTGGACATCGAGATGTCCACCATCAACGGGCTGCGCCACCAGGCCGCGCAGGAGGCCTCCGGGACCCGCTTCCTCAACGAGTTCCACCGCCTCGACGTCGGCTTCGCCCTGAAGAAGGGCTCGAAGCTCGCCCCGGCCCTCCAGATGGCGGTCAACCAGCTGATCAAGGACGGGACGTACGAGCGGATCCTGCGCAAGTGGGGGGTCGCCGAGTCGGCGATCGAGGAATCGCGGATCAGCCCGCCCGAGCACGCCTGAGCGCCGGCCACCGAGGAGACCTCCGATGACCGTCACCACCACCGTCACCACCGTCACCACCGGGACCCGGCCGGCCCCGGCCCCGGCCGCCCCCGACCTCGACCTCGACCTCGACGCACTGGCCGGCCTGCGGACCGTCCCCGCCCGCCACCCCTGGCGCTGGGCCGCCGGGATCGCCGCGCTGGTCGTGCTCGCCCAGTTCGCCCACGGCCTGGCCACCAACCCCGGCTGGGACTGGGCCACGTTCCGGCTCTACTTCACCGCCGACACCATCCTCCGGGCGATCGGACGGACCCTCGAACTCACCGCCTACGGCACGGTGCTGGGCTTCGTGCTGGGCACCGCGGTGGCCGCGATGCGGCTGTCCCGCAGCGCGATCCTGCGCTCCATCGCCTGGGCCTACGTGTGGGTGTTCCGCTCGATCCCGCTGATCGTCCAGCTGGTGTTCTGGTTCAACCTCTCCTACCTGTACAAGCGGTTCGGGATCGGCATCCCGTTCGGCCCGACCTTCGGCGAGGTCGAGACGGTCGGAGTGCTCAGCGCGCTCGGTGCGGCGGTGCTCGGCCTGGGGCTGCACCAGGCCGCGTTCGCCGCCGAGATCATCCGCGGCGGCATCATCGCGGTGGACGCCGGCCAGCGGGAGGCCGCCGCCGCGCTCGGCATCCCGCGCTGGCGGCAGGGCTGGCGGATCGTGCTGCCGCAGGCGATGCGCGGCATCCTCCCGGCCGCCGCCAACGAGGTGATCTCCCTGCTCAAGGGCACCTCGGTGGTCTACGTGATGGCGATCGGCGAACTCTTCTACCAGGCCCAGGTGGTCTACGGCCGCACCGGCCGGGTGGTGCCGCTGCTGATGGTCGCCACCGTCTGGTACGTGCTGCTGACCACCGCCCTCTCGATCGGCCAGTACTACGTCGAGCGCCACTTCGCCCGCGGCGCCGAGCGCACCCCGCCGCCCACCCCGTGGCAGCGCGTCCGGGCCTTCGCCCGGAGCCTGCCGGACCGCACCCGGCCCGCCGCCGCCCGTACCCCCGGAGGACAGTCGTGACCACGCTGACGAAGCCCGATCCGAACCCTCCCGGCCCGGCCCCGGCCGCCCCGATGGTGCGGGTCCGCGGCCTGCACAAGAGCTTCGGCCGGCTGGAGGTGCTGCGCGGGGTCGACCTGGACGTCCCGGCCGGCTCGGTGACCGTGGTGCTCGGCCCGTCCGGCTCCGGCAAGTCCACCCTGCTGCGGGCGATCAACCACCTGGAGAAGCTGGACCGCGGCCACGTCGCCATCGACGGCGAGCTGATCGGCTACCGCCGCTCCGGCGACCGGCTGTACGAGCTCAAGGAGCGCGAGGTGCTGCGCCAGCGCACCGGCATCGGCTTCGTGTTCCAGAACTTCAACCTGTTCCCGCACCTCACCGTGCTGGAGAACCTGGTCGAGGCGCCGGTCGCCGCGCTGCGCCGCCCGAAGGCCGGGGCCAGGGCGGCGGCGCTGGCGCTGCTGGAGCGGGTCGGGCTGGCCGACAAGGCCGCCGCCTACCCCCGGCAGCTGTCCGGCGGGCAGCAGCAGCGGGTGGCGATCGCCCGGGCGCTGGCGCTGGAGCCCAAGGTGCTGCTGTTCGACGAGCCCACCTCGGCGCTCGACCCGGAGCTGGTCGGCGAGGTGCTGGACGTCATCAAGGACCTCGCCCGCAGCGGCACCACGATGATCGTGGTCACCCACGAGATCGGCTTCGCCCGCGAGGTCGCCGACACCGTGGTCTTCATGGACGGCGGCGTGGTGGTCGAGCAGGGCCCGCCCGCCGAGGTCCTGGACCGGCCGCGGCACGAGCGCACCCGGGCCTTCCTGGCCAAGGTCCTCTGACCCTCCCTTCCCCCAACACCCCTTCACCGAGCAGGAGTTCCGCCATGTCCCTACCCCGTCGCGCCCTCGTGACCGCCGCCGGCGCGCTCGCCGCCGCCCTCGCCCTGGCCGGCTGCGGCGGCTCCGCCACGGGCGCGTCGGCGGAACTCGCCCCGGCCAGGGGCAGCACCGCGCCGGACGGCACGGTGGTGAACCTCTCGCCGGACCAGAACCGGGTCACCACGCCCAAAGTCGACGCGATCGCCGCGCTGGTCCCGGAGGAGATCAGGAAGAAGGGGACGCTGACCGTCGTCGACTCGATCGGCACCACCCCGCCGCTGGACTTCTACGCCAACGACGACAGGACGATCATCGGCGTCGAGCCGGACCTCGCCTCCCTGATCGGCAACGTGCTGGGCCTCAAGGTCGAGTTCAACCCGGTCTCCTGGGAGAACATCTTCGTCGGTCTGGACAGCGGCAAGTACGACGTCGGCGTCTCCAACATCACCGTCACCGAGGCGCGCAAGGAGAAGTACGACTTCGCCACCTACCGGCTGGACGTCCTGGGCTTCGAGGCGAAGAAGGGCGGCGGCCTGAAGGTCACCGGCCCCAAGGACCTCGCGGGCAAGGCGGTCGGCGTCGCCACCGGCACCAACCAGGAGAAGCTGCTGGTCTCCTGGAGCGAGGAGAACGTCAGGAACGGGCTCAAGCCGATCGACATCAAGTACTTCCAGGGCACCGAGTACTACCTGGCGCTCGCCTCCGGCCGGATCGAGGTCTACACCGGCCCCAACCCCAGCCTGGCCTTCCACGCCGTGCAGACCGGCGAGACCGAGGTCGTCGGCACCTACTCGGGCGGCGGCGCGGACGTCCTCGGCAAGATCGCGGCGACCACCCGGAAGGACAACGGGCTGGTCAAGGCGCTGAACGGGGCGATCGACGAACTGATCCGCAACGGCACGTACGGGCAGGTGCTCAAGCGCTGGGGCCTGGACAACGAGGCCGTGCCGAACTCGGAGATCAACCCGCCCGGGCTGCCCAGGCCCAAGCCGTAGGAGGGCGGCCCGGGGACGTTCACCCGTTCGTTCCCGCCCGCCGCTATGGTGACCCCCTCCCGACGGCGAATGCCGGGCGGGCGCGGTCGAGTTGGGGGAGGGCATGGAGAAGGGCGAGGTGCTCGGCGGTCGCTTCCGGCTGGAGCAGAAGCTGGGCAGGGGCGGGTTCGGCGTGGTCTGGCGGGCCACCGACACGACCATCGACCGGGAGGTCGCGGTCAAGGTGCTGCTCGCCGAGCACGCCACCGACCGGGAGGCGGTCAGCCGGTTCGTCCGCGAGGCCCGGACGGCCGGCGGCCTCAACAATCCGCACATCGTGACCGTGTACGACTACGGGTGGACGGAGACCGGCTCCGGGAAGATCCCGTACCTGGTGATGGAGCTGGTCCGCGGCCGGGCGCTGTCCGAGGTGCTCAAGGACGGCCGGCCGGACCACAAGCAGGCGCTGCGCTGGATACGGCACGTGTGCAAGGCGCTGGACGCCGCGCACCGCTCGGGGATCGTCCACCGGGACATCAAGCCCGAGAACGTGATGATCGCGCAGGACGGGGAGCGGGCCAAGGTCCTGGACTTCGGCATCGCCCGACTGGTCACCCAGACCGTCCGGCTCACCTCCACCGGCAACGTGGTCGGCACCGTCCCGTACCTGGCGCCCGAGTGCTGGTCCGGCGGCGTGGTGGACGGCCGGGCCGACCTCTACGCGCTCGGCATCATGCTGTACGAGGTCTGCACCGGCGCGCGCCCGTTCCGCGCCGCCTCGGCCGCCGAGTACATGTACCGGCACCTGGAGGAGGTCCCGTCCCGGGTCCGCAGCAAGGACCCCGCGCTGGGCGCGCTGATCGCCGAACTGCTCGCCAAGCGGCCCGAGCAGCGGCCCGCCGGAGCCGCCGAGGTGCTGGAGCGGCTGCGCGTCGTCCGGCCCGGGATGCTGCGCCCGGACGACCCCAGCCCGGAGCAGCTGCGCCGGCGGGCCGACCGGGCCTGGCGGCACGGCGAGGCCGGCGAGTCGGCGGAGGCGGTCGAGATCCTCACCGCGCTCGTGCCCGACTTCGCCCGGATCTGCGGACCAGACGACCCGCGCACCCTGCGCACCTGCCACGACCTGGCCCTCTGGCTGGCCCGGGACGGCAGCCCGGGCGCCGCCGTCGCGCTGCTGGACGAGCTGGCCCAGGTGCCCGGCGCCACCCCGGAGGCCCGGGCGGACGCGCGGCGCGACCTCGCGCACTGGCAGCGGGAGGCCGCCCGGCTCGGCCCGGGCCGGCCGCGGGCGCTGAGCCTGGGGGTGCTGCTCGGCGGCGCGCCGGGCGACTGAGGCGTCCCGCGCGGCCCGGGCGGGAACCGGGAGGATTTCGCCCATCGGGACGGTCTGGTCCGCGACCCGGACGCGTTGGTATACCTCGTTGCCGGACACGGGAGCGGCGTCCGCGCCGCCCCGGTGAGCTGCGACGAAAGGCTGGTGACGGATCGATGAAGCTCCTGCGCGTCGGACCCGCGGGCGCCGAGCGCCCGGTCGTCCTGGGCGAGGACGGTACCGCGTACGACCTCTCGGGGCGGGCCCGCGACCTCGACGGGGCCTTCCTGGCCGGGCTGGACCCGGCCGCGCTGGCCCGGGAGGCGGCCTCCGGCCTCCTGCCGGTGGTGGACCTCGACGGCCTGCGGGTGGGCGCACCGGTGGCCCGGCCGGGCAAGGTGGTCGGCATCGGGCTCAACTACCGCGACCACGCGGCCGAGGCCGGGGCCGCGATCCCGGCCGAGCCGGTGATCTTCCTCAAGCCGAGCTCCACCGTGGTCGGCCCGTACGACGAGGTGCTGGTGCCGCGCGGCGGCGAGAAGACCGACTACGAGGCCGAACTGGCCGTCGTGATCGGCCGCACCGCCCGCTACCTGGACTCGCACGCCGAGGCGGCCGGGGTGATCGCCGGCTACACGATCGCCAACGACGTCACCGAGCGGGCCTTCCAGTTCGAGCGCGGCGGCCAGTGGGACAAGGGCAAGTCGGCGGAGACCTTCACCCCGCTCGGGCCCTGGCTGGTCACCGCCGACGAGGTGGCCGACCCGCAGGCGCTGACCCTGCGGCTCTGGGTCAACGGCGAGCAGCGGCAGCACGGCAGCACCGCGGAGATGGTCTTCCCGGTGCTCGAACTGGTCCGCTACGCGAGCCGGTTCATGGTGCTGGAGCCCGGCGACGTGATCATCACCGGCACCCCGGCCGGGGTCACCCTGGGCCGCCCCGGCACGCCGTTCCTCGCCCCGGGCGACGTGGTCGAGATCGAGATCGACGGGCTCGGCCGCCAGCGCCAGGTGCTCGGCAAGGCCTAGGGCACGCTCTGACGGCCGAGGCCGCCCCGACCCTTGGCACGGGGGTCGGGAGGGCCGCCGCGACCCGCGGTCGCGAAGTCGTGCGGCCCTGAAGTCCTGCGGCCCTGGAGCGGAGAGGGCGTCCGGCCCCGGAACCGCGAGCTACGAAGCGCCGCCCAGGACCGCCCGCAGCCGCTCCGCCCGCTGCGGCCGGGGCCCCTCCAGCGCGAGCACCCCCGCCAGCACCTCGGCCGTCTGCGGGTCGTGCAGCGCCGTCGCCGCGGCCATCGCGGTGAACTGGTCCACCAGCCAGTCGCGCAGCTCCGTCACCGGCAGCGCGCGCCCCTCGTCCAGCCAGCTCAGCGACGCGCCCTCGACCACCGCGATCCACGAGCGCACCAGCAGCGTCAGCCGCGGCCCGGCCTCCCGCACGCCCAGGTGCCGCAGCGTGCGCCGCAGCGCCGCCCGCCGGACGTCGTCCACGATCGCCGAGGTGCGGGCCGTCTCCACCACCGAACCGCCGCGCAGCAGCGCCGAGTAGCCCGCGTCGTGCTCGGCCACGAAGGCGAAGTAGCCGTCCAGCACCGCCGACAGCTGCTCGGACGGCGTCCCGCGCAGCGGCACCGCGAAGCGGCTGGTCAGCTCGTCCGCCGCGGTGCGCAGCGCGGCCTCGTACAACTGCTGCTTGCCGCCCGCGAAGTAGCGGTACACCAGTGGGCGGGAGGCCTCGGCGGCCTCGGCGACGTCGTCGAGGCTCACCTCCTCGGGTGGCCGGGAGGCGAACAGCTCCAGGGCGACCGCGATCAGCTGCTCGCGTCGCTGCTGGACCGGCAGCCGTCGGTAGCCGGTGCGGCGCGGACGCGGCTCGGACGCGGCCGGGACGGGCGCCTGACCTGCCGAGGTGGGGCTGGCTTCCATGGCGGCCAAGCGTAATGGGCGTCGGGCCGATCCGATCCTGTCGCGCCGAACGGATTTTCGCAGGCGAACCCCACTCGCAAAGGGGTTGCAAAGCGGCCGCACCACGAAATGATGTCGGAATGCGTGAAGAACTGATCACCGCCGACGGCGCCACCCCTCGCCGCATCGCCGACGACCACGTCCGCGAACTGGCCGAGCTCGACCCGCTGACCGCGGTGTACCTCGGCCTCAACCTCGATGACGACCGGCTGCCCGACCTCTCCCCGGCCGGCCCCGAGGCCCTGGCCGACCTCGCCCGCCGCACCCTGGCGAAGCTCGACGAGGCCGAGCGGGCCGGCGCGGCCGAGGACGAGGCCGAGCGCCGCTGCGCCCGGCTGCTGCGCGAGCGGCTGTCCGCCGAACTCGCCGTCCACGAGGCCGGGGAGAGTTTCCGCTCGCTGCGCAACCTCGGCTCCCCGGTGCACGACCTGCGGGAGTCCTTCACCCTGATGGGGACCGACACCGAGGCCGAGTGGCAGGTGGTCGGCCGCCGCATGGCGAGGATCCCGGTGGCGTTCGAGCAGTACCGGCGGACGCTGGCCGAGGGCGTCGAGCGCGGCCTGCTGTCCGGCCCGCGCCAGGTGACCACGGTGCTCGGGCAGTTCGCCGAGTGGCTGGGCGAGGACACGCCGGCCGACGAGCGGGTGCCCGGTGCCTGGTTCGGCCAGTTCGTCCAGGGGGCGCCGGAGGCCCTGCGGCCCGAGCTGTCGAAGCACGCGGTGGCCGCCGCCGAGGCGCTGGCCGAGCTGCGCGACTGGCTGCGCGACGTGTACGGCCCGGCCGCGGCCGGTGCTCCGGACACCGCGGGCCGGGAGCGCTACGTCCGCTGGGTGCGCTACTGGACCGGTGCCGACCTGGACCTGGACGAGGCCTACGCCTGGGCGTGGAGCGAGTTCCACGACCTGCTGGCGCAGATGGAGGTCGAGGCCGAGAAGGTCCTGCCGGGCGCGGGCCCGCTGGCGGCGATGCAGTGGCTGGAGACCGACGGCCCGGCCATCGAGGGCGCCGAGGCCACCCGGGAGTACCTCCAGGGCCTGATGGACCAGGCCGTCCGGGACCTCCAGGGCACCCACTTCGACCTGGCCGAGCCGGTCACCCGGGTCGAGTCGAGGATCGCCCCGGCCGGCAGCGCCGCCGCGCCGTACTACACCGCGCCCTCGCTGGACTTCAGCCGCCCCGGGCGGACCTGGTTGCCGCTGGTCGGCCGGGACCGCTTCCCGGTCTGGGACCTGGTCTCCACCTGGTACCACGAGGGCGTGCCGGGCCACCACCTCCAGCTCGCGCAGTGGAACTACGTCGCCGACCGGCTCTCCACCTACCAGGTGAGCCTCGGCGGGGTGAGCGCCAACCTGGAGGGCTGGGCGCTGTACGCCGAGCGCCTGATGGACGAGCTCGGCTACCTGACCGACCCGGGCCACCGCCTGGGTTACCTCAACGCGCAGATGATGCGCGCGCTGCGGGTCATCGTCGACATCGGCATGCACGTGGGCCTGGACTTCCCGGCGGACTCCCCGTACAAGCCGGGCGAGCCGGTCGCCCCGGAGAACGCCCGGGAGTTCTTCGGCCTGTACTGCGGCCTGTCCGCCGACTTCCTGGACAGCGAGCTGGTCCGCTACCTGGGTCTGCCCGGCCAGGCGATCGGCTACAAGCTCGGCGAGCGCGCCTGGCTGCGCGGACGGGCGGCGGCGAAGGCGGCGCACGAGGCGCGCGGCGAGGAGTTCGACCTCAAGGCCTGGCACATGGCGGCGCTCTCGCAGGGCTCGCTGGGCCTGGACGACCTGGTCGAGGAGCTCTCGGCGCTCTGACGGCCGTGCTCCGTCGAGCGCGCGTCGGGCACGGCGCGGCGCCGGCGGTGGCCGCGGGGCCGGGAACCGGGCCCCCGGGACTCGGTCCGGAGTCCCGGGGGCCTGGTTCTTTTGTCCCCCAAGTCCGATTTGGTGAGGTTTTTCCTTGCCATCCGTCCGGAGCGGAGTTTGGCTGGAAGGCGACTGCGTGACCTCTCCGCCCCACTCCGGAAGGCTCGATCAGTGACTTCGCAAACCGTCACCGGTCATGAGGACGCGGATCGCCGCCGCTGGTGGGCGCTGGCCGTCATCGCCACCGCCCAGCTCATGATCGTGCTCGACATCACCATCGTGAACATCGCACTGCCGTCCGCCCAGCGGGACCTGGGCATCTCGGACGCCGACCGGCAGTGGGTGATCACCGCCTACACGCTCGCCTTCGGCGGTCTGCTGCTGCTCGGCGGCCGGCTGGGCGACCTCTTCGGCCGCAAGCGCGTCTTCACCGTCGGTCTGCTGGGCTTCGCCCTCGCCTCCGCCCTCGGCGGCGCGGCGGTCGGCCCGGCCATGCTCTTCGGCGCCCGTGCCCTGCAGGGGGCGTTCGGCGCCCTGCTCGCCCCCTCCGCGCTGGGGCTGCTCTCCACCACCTTCTCCGATCCACGGGAACGCAGTACGGCCTTCGGCATCTTCGGTGCGATCGCCGCCGGAGGCTCCGCGATCGGCTTCATCGCCGGCGGGCTGCTGACCGAGTACCTGAACTGGCGCTGGTGCCTGTTCGTCAACGTGCCGATCGCCGTCGTCACCGCCTTCGCGGCGTTCAACGTGCTGAAGCGCGACCACGTCGGGAAGGGCCGCCGGACGCCGCTGGACCTGCCCGGGGCACTGCTCGGCTGCGGCGGCCTGCTGGCGATCGTCTACGGCACCTCCGAGGCCGTGAGCCGGGGCTGGGGCGACGGCCTGGTGATCGGCTCGCTGGTCCTGGGCGTGGCGCTGCTCGCGGCCTTCGTGCTGGTCGAACGGCGCACCGCGCACCCGCTGCTGCCGCTGCACATCGTCGCCGACCGCAACCGCGGTGGTGGCGCGCTCTCGGTGGGCCTGGCGATGGTCGGCATGTTCGGCCTCTTCCTGTTCCTGACCTACTACCTGCAGGCCATCAAGCACTTCTCGCCGATCATGTCCGGCCTGTCCTTCCTGCCCATGACGGCCGCCATCGTGCTGAGTTCGACGGGCGTCGCGGCCCGGCTGATGACCAGGGTGCCGTCCCGGAACCTGATCGGCCCGGGGCTGCTGCTCGCCGCGGCCGGGATGGCCTGGCTGACCCAGATGCGGGTGGACAGCGCGTGGGCCGGCATGGTGCTGCCCGCCGAGCTGCTGCTCGGCTTCGGCATGGGCCTGGTGTTCATGCCGGCGATGAGCCTGGCCACCCTCGGGGTCGCCCCGAACGAGACCGGCGCGGCCTCGGCCACCATCAACTCGGCCCAGCAGGTGGGCGGCTCGGTCGGCACGGCGCTGCTGAACACGATCGCGGCGAGTGCCACCGCGAGCTTCCTGGCCACCCGGATCGCCTCCGACCCGGCGGTGCGGGCCGAGGGCGCGGTGCACGGCTACGTGGTCGCGACCTGGGTGGCGACGGGCGTCCTGCTGGCGGCCGCGCTGGTCGCGGTGCTGATGATCAACCACCGGCCGGCGCCCGGTGAGGCCACCGCCGTCGAGGGCGGCGTCTCCGGGGCGGAGGCGCCGGCTGCGGCCGTACCGGCCGGGGACGGTCGTCCGACGGACCTGCGGGCGGCGGCCGCGGCCGATGTCAGGGCCAACGTCCGCCCCGCGGGCGAGGGGCGGGCGGAGGCCGGGGTGGAGACCGGAGCGGAGCGGCCGTCGATCGATTGAAATTTGCAGCAAGGTCTTGCAGTCAACCTCCGGCGCCTGCTTGACTCCTGGCCACCGTCCAGGGATCAAGGAGGCGCCGCCGTGCTGTCCGAGAACGTGCCGCCCGAGAACGTGCCGTCCGGGGCCGCGCAGCCCGAGTTCGACCTGCTCGTCGTCGGTGGCGCCGGCGTGGACACCATCGTCCGGGTCGAGCGGCTGGAAGTCCCGCCCGGCGACTCGCAGCTCGTCGAACCGGTGCGGGACTACGTCGGTCACACCGGCAACGGCGTCGCCCTCGGCGCCCACCACCTCGGCCTGCGCACCGCGTTCATCGACTTCCTCGGCGACGACGCCCAGGGCGACCTGATCCGCGCCCACTACGCGCGCCACGGCCTGCACTTCGCGCACCTGGTGAGCCCGCACGGCACCCCGCGCGGGGTCAACCTGGTGGACGCGGCCGGCCGCCGGTTCTCCTTCTTCGACGCCCGCCACCCCGCCGACCTGCGGCTGCCGCGCGACCTCTACCTGCCGTACGCCGAGCGCAGCCGGCACGTCCACCTGTCCATCACCGGCGTCAACCGGGACATGTACGGCGACCTCCACCGCCTCGGCCGCACCACGTCCACCGACCTGCACGACTGGGACGGCGTCGACCCGTACCGCCGTGCGTACGCGCTCGGCTCCGACCTGGTCTTCCTCTCCGCGGCCGGCTGCCCCGGCCGGCACGAGGAGGTGATGCGCGCGATCCTCGCCGAGGGGCGCGCGCGGGTGGTCGTCGCCACCGCCGGCGCCGAGGGCTGCCACCTGCTCACCCGGGACGACCCCGCGCCGCGCCACCTGCCGGCCGTCGACCCGGGCCGCCCGGTGGTGGACAGCAACGGCGCCGGGGACGCCTTCGTGTCGGGCTTCCTGTACGCCTGGTTCCAGGGCCGTTCGCCGCTGGACTGCGCCCGGGCCGGTACGGTGGCCGGGGCCTTCGCCTGCACCGCCGCCGGGACCCACACCGCCTTCGTCGGAGCCGCCGAACTGGATGCGGTGCTCGCCGGTCCGTGACGCCGGGGGGTGCGGCCGGGTGGCGGGTTTCTCATCGAGCTCCAAGGAGCCGGTCACGCCCCTACCAGGCTGAGGCGGCATAGTCGTTGACCGAACGCCGCCCCCGATCGCCCCGGCAGGAGAAACAGGCATGGGCAAGCACAGCCGCCAGAGGTCGCGCCGCCGCAGACTCCTGGCCCCGTCCCTGTTCACCGTGCTGTCCGCGGTGGCGGTCGCCGCCCTGCTGAGCGGGACGCACGGGCTGGACCTGTCGGACGCGACGGCCGCCGGGAAGGCGGCCCGCAGCACCCGTGCCGCCGCCGCGCCCGCCCCGGCCACCGATCCGGCGGCGGCCACCCAGGTCGCGGCCCCCGCGTCCTCCGCGCCCGCGCCCGCGACCCCGACCGCCGCCCCGCCGCCGGTCGACCCGTCCACCGCGGCCGCCACCTCCGCCGCCCCCGCCGCCTCCGACGTCGCCCTCGGCACCACCGGCCCGGCCCCGGCCGGCGACCGTGAAGCCGGGACCGTCGGTGCGCTGTTCGGCGGCGCGTTGGCGGCCGGCAACCACTTCTGCACCGCCAGCGTGTTGCACAGCGCCACCGCCAACCTGCTGCTGACCGCCGCGCACTGCCTCAGCAGCACCGACGGCGTCACCTTCGCCCCCGGCTACCGCGACGGCTCCGCCCCGTACGGCACCTGGCAGGTGACCGCGATCCACACCACCGCCGGCTGGGCCCGGAAGGGCGACGTGGACGAGGACTTCGCGATCCTGGAGACGGCCCCCAGCAACGGCCGCAACGTCGAGGACGTGGTCGGCGGCAACCGGCTGGGCGCCGACGAGCCGTTCGACGCCACCGTCCGGCTCTACGGCTACCCCGCCGACTCCGAGACGCCCCTGCTGTGCACCAACAGCACCGGGCAGCAGAGCGCCTACCAGCGGGTGGTGCACTGCCCGGCCTACCCGTCCGGCACCAGCGGCGGCCCCTGGATCAACACGGCCACCGGCGACGTGATCGGCGCGATCGGCGGCTATCAGCAGGGCGGCGACACCGACGACATCTCCTACAGCGCCTACTTCGACCACGCCATCGCGGACCTGTACGCCCAGGCGGAGGCGGCCGCCTCCTGAGCCCGTCGGGCCCGGTTCCGCGCCGGGCCCGGTCCGGCCCCGTCCGGCCCCACCGGGCCCGGAACACGACAAAGGCCCAGATCGTGGATCAACTCCACTGATCTGGGCCCTGATTACACTCTCGCCATCACTGCGTGAGTGCCCCCGGTAGGATTCGAACCTACGCACCCGCCTCCGGAGGGCGGTGCTCTATCCCCTGAGCTACGGGGGCCTGTTGGCCTGTCGGTTGCTCGCGCTTCCGACGTGGAGAACACTACCAGGCTTCGGACGCGGCCCGTGCACGGGTTTCCCCGAAGATCGTCGCGGCGGCCCGGCGGGCGGGGGAGCGGAAGTGCCCAAAGGCCGGACGGGGCGGCGGGGCCGCCGATACCCTCGGTGAGGTGTCGGGAGTGTCCGGGCGGGTCCTCGTGGTGGACGACAGCGAGGTGATCCGCCAGCTGATCAGGGTCAACCTGGAGCTCGAAGGCTTCGAGGTGGTGACCGCCGCCGACGGCGCCGAGTGCCTGGAGGTCATCCGCCGGGTGCAGCCGGACGTGGTGACGCTGGACGTGGTGATGCCGCGGCTTGACGGCCTGCGGACGGCGGCCCGGCTGCGCGCGACCCCGGACACCAGCCGGCTGCCGATCGCGATCGTGAGCGCCTGCACCCCGGCGGACCTCGACCTGGGGGAGACGGTCGGGGTGGACGGCTACCTCGGCAAGCCCTTCGATCCGGCCGACCTGGTGGACCTGGTGCGACGTCTGATGCGGCTCACCGGGCACCCCGGCGGGCCGCCCGGCGAAGAGGCCGGCGAGGAGGACGGCGAGCAGGCCGGCGACAGGGCCGGTGAAGCCGCCGCCGCAGTTCGCCCTGAGCGAACAGGGCGCACCGATCGCGGCTGAGACCCCGTAACGACGGCACCCCGGCGTCTCAACCGGTAAACCGAGTGGCGGGCGGGCACCCCGTCTCGCCTACGCTTGGCGTCGTGACCCCCGCAGACCTTTCCCAGGCAATCCAGGCCGCAGTGAGCTCCGCCGTCGAGGCGGGCGAGCTGGCCGTCGCCGTGCCCGAGCACGTGACGGTCGACCGGCCCAAGAACCGGGACCACGGCGACTACGCGACGAACGTGGCCCTCCAGCTCGCCAAGGCGGCCGGCAAGCCGCCGCGAGCCGTTGCCGAGCTGCTGGTCGAGCGACTGCGAGGGATCACCGGCGTCGCCAAGGTCGACATCGCCGGTCCGGGCTTCCTGAACATCACCCTGGACACCGCCACCGCCGGTGCGCTGGCGCGCACCATCGTCGAGGCGGGCGAGGCCTACGGCCGCAACGACGCCCTCGGCGGCCTGAAGATCAACCTGGAGTTCGTCTCCGCCAACCCGACCGGCCCGATCCACATCGGCGGCGTCCGCTGGGCCGCCGTCGGCGACTCGCTGGCGCGCGTGCTGCGGGCCTCCGGCGCCGACGTCACCACCGAGTACTACCTCAACGACGCCGGTGTGCAGATCACCAAGTTCGCCGCCTCGCTGCAGGCCGCCGCGAACGGCCGCGAGGTGCCCGAGGGCGGGTACGTCGGCGAGTACATCGTCGACATCGCCAAGGCGCTCACCGACGCGGTCCCGGGCGTGCTCGACCTGCCCGAGGACGAGCAGCTGCAGGTCTTCCGCACCGAGGGCCTCAAGCTCATGGTGTCCGAGATCCAGCGCTCGATGGACGAGTTCGGCACCCACTTCGACGTGTGGTTCTCGGAGAAGACGCTGCACGACTCCGGCGCGGTCGAGAAGGCCATCGACCGGCTGCGCGAGCAGGGCCACGTCTTCGAGCAGGACGGCGCGGTCTTCCTGCGCACCACCGACTTCGGTGACGACAAGGACCGCGTCCTGATCAAGGCCGACGGCGACAAGACCTACTTCGCCGCCGACGCCGCGTACTACCTGTCCAAGCGGGACCGCGGCGCCGAGGTCGCGCTCTACATGCTGGGCGCCGACCATCACGGCTACGTCAACCGCCTCAAGGCCATCTCGGCCTGCGCGGGCGACGACATGAACCACAACATCGAGGTGAAGATCGGCCAGTTCGTGAAGATGCTTCGCGACGGCGAAGAGGTCCGCATGTCCAAGCGGGCCGGCAACATCATCACGATCGACGACGTGGTCGAGTGGATCGGCGTGGACGCCGCCCGTTACACCCTGGCGCGCTCCTCCACGGACTCGACGATCACGCTGGACATCAACCTGCTGACCAGCCAGACCAACGAGAACCCGGTCTTCTACGTCCAGTACGCGCACACCCGGATGTGCGGCGTGGCGCGCAAGGCCGCCGAGCTGGGCGTGGACAAGGGCACGGTCGAGCAGTTCAAGCCCGAGCTGCTCGCCACCGAATGGGAGTCCGACGTGCTCGGCCACCTCGCGGAGTTCCCGCGGGTGCTGGCCACGGCCGGCGAGCTGCGCGAGCCGCACCGGGTCGCCGTGTACCTGGAGAAGCTCGCGGGCAAATACCACCGCCTGTACGAGAACTGCATGTTCCTGCCCAAGGGCGACGAGGAGCTCAACGACACGCACCGCGCCCGCCTCTGGCTGGTCGAGGCGACGCGCACCGTGCTCGCCAACGGCCTCACGCTCCTGGGCGTGACGGCGCCCGAGCGGATGTAGGCACCACCCCCAAGCGCACAGCGGGGGCGGCTGACGGTCAACGGGGACCGTCGCCGCCCCTCGCCATAGGTCTCGAAGGATCTACGAAGATGAGCCGCTCCGCACACCCGGCAGGCCCCCGCCACGGCGACGTCCTGCCCGAGGGCCACTACCAGGCCCCGCCCGCCGACCTGAACGCGCTCGACCCCAAGGTCTGGTCGCGCACCGTCGCCCGCGACGCCGAGGGCGTGGCCACCGTCGGCGGCGTCGACGTCAAGCGGCTGGCCGCCGAGTTCGGCACCCCCGCCTACGTGCTGGACGAGGAGGACTTCCGCTCCCGGGCGCGCGCCTGGCGGGACGCCTTCGGCACCGAGGCGGACGTCTACTACGCCGGCAAGGCGTTCCTCTCCAAGGCCGTCGTGCGCTGGCTGCACGAGGAGGGCCTCAACCTCGACGTGTGCAGCGCGGGCGAGCTGGCGGTCGCGCTGGCCGCCGGGATGCCGCCGCGGCGGATCGCGCTGCACGGCAACAACAAGTCGGCGGACGAGCTCGAACACGCGGTGAGGACCGGCGTCGGGCACATCGTGGTCGACTCCTACGACGAGATCGAGCGCCTGGCCGCGATCGCCGCCCGCCAGGGCGTGCGCCAGCAGGTGCTGATCCGGATCACCGTCGGCGTCGAGGCGCACACCCACGAGTTCATCGCCACCGCGCACGAGGACCAGAAGTTCGGCCTGTCCCTCACCGGGGGCGCGGCCGCCGAGGCGGTGCGCCGGGCGCTCGGCCACGACAGCCTGGAGCTGCGCGGCATCCACTCGCACATCGGCTCGCAGATCTTCGACATGGCCGGCTTCGAGGTGGCCGCCCGCCGGGTGGTCGGCCTGCTGGCCGGGATCCGCGACGAGCACGGCGTCGAGCTGCCCGAGATCGACCTCGGCGGCGGCCTCGGCATCGCGTACACCAGCGAGGACGACCCGCGCGAGCCGGCCGAGATCGCGGCCGCGCTGGCCGACATCGTCCGCCGCGAGTGCGCCGCCGCGAACCTGGACACCCCCCGGCTGAGCGTGGAGCCGGGCCGGGCGATCGTGGGCCCGACGGCGTTCACGCTGTACGAGGTCGGCACCGTCAAGCCGCTGGAGGGCCTGCGCACCTACGTCAGCGTGGACGGCGGGATGTCCGACAACATCCGCACCGCGCTGTACGACGCCGAGTACTCGGTGGCCCTGGTGTCGCGCACCAGCGACGCCGAGCCGATGCTGGTGCGGGTGGTCGGCAAGCACTGCGAGTCCGGCGACATCGTTGTCCGGGACGCCTTCCTGCCGGCCGACCTGACCGCCGGCGACCTGATCGCGGTGCCCGCCACCGGCGCCTACTGCCGTTCGATGGCGAGCAATTACAACCACGCCCTCAAGCCCCCCGTGCTCGCCGTCAAGGACGGTGCGGCGCGGGTGATCGTCCGGCGCGAGACGGAGGAGGATCTCCTGCGTCTGGATATCGGATGACGAAATCCTTGTCTCAGATCATGGAACGACCGTAGATCCGTACGGAAAGTCCCGGAGACTGGTACGGACCGAAGTTCCCGGCGGTCCAGGAAAACCCGCCGGAAATTACCGAAGCTGATGAATGCAGAGCGGAGTCGGATGATGCGTACGCGCCCGCTGAAGGTGGCGTTGCTGGGTTGTGGTGTGGTGGGCTCCGAGGTGGCGCGCATCATGACGACGACGGCCGACGACCTCGCCGCTCGCATCGGTGCTCCGGTCGAGCTGGCCGGGATCGCGGTCCGCCGCGCCGGGCGGACCCGCCCGGGCGTCCCCGAGCACCTGATCACCACCGACGCCGAGGCCCTGGTCAACCGGGGCGACATCGACGTGGTGGTCGAGGTGGTGGGCGGCATCGAGCCGTCCAAATCGCTGATCCTGTCCGCCTTCGGGCAGGGCGCCTCGGTGGTCAGCGCCAACAAGGCGCTGCTCGCCAAGGACGGCACCGAGCTGCACGCCGCGGCCGCCGCGGCCGGGGTGGACCTGTACTACGAGGCCGCGGTGGCGGGCGCGATCCCGCTGCTGCGTCCGCTGCGCGAGTCCCTCGCGGGTGACAAGGTCAACCGGGTGCTGGGCATCGTCAACGGCACCACCAACTTCATCCTCGACAAGATGGACACCACCGGCGCCGGTTATTCGGAGGCGCTGGAGGAGGCCACCGCGCTGGGCTACGCCGAGGCCGACCCGACGGCCGACGTCGAGGGCTTCGACGCCGCCGCCAAGGCCGCGATCCTGGCCGGCATCGCCTTCCACACCAAGGTCACCGCGGCGGACGTCTACCGCGAGGGCATCACCGAGGTGACCGCGGCCGACATCGCCTCCGCCAAGGAGATGGGCTGCGTGGTCAAGCTGCTCGCGATCTGCGAGCGGGCCGCGGACGGCGAGTCCGTCACCGCGCGCGTCCACCCGGCGATGATCCCGCTGTCGCACCCGCTGGCCTCCGTCCGCGAGGCGTACAACGCGGTGTTCGTCGAGGCCGAGGCGGCCGGCCGGCTGATGTTCTACGGCCCGGGCGCGGGCGGTTCGCCGACCGCCTCCGCGGTGCTCGGCGACCTGGTCGCGGTCTGCCGCAACAAGCTGGCCGGCGCCACCGGTCCCGGTGACTCGGTGTACACCCGGCTGCCGGCCAAGCCGATGGACGAGGTGGTCACCCGCTACCACGTCAGCCTGGACGTGGACGACCGCGCGGGCGTGCTCGCGCAGGTCGCGTCCGTCTTCGCCGAGCACGGCGTGTCCATCGACACCGTGCGCCAGCAGGGCCGCGACGGCGACGCCTCGCTCGTCGTGGTCACCCACCGTGCCACCGACGCCGCGCTGTCGGCGACGGTCGACAAGCTCCGCGCGCTGGACAGCGTGCGGGACGTGGCCAGCATCATGAGGGTCGAAGGGGAATAAGGAACCAGCCATGAACGCCGTTGCCGAGAACGTCGTCCGAGGCGCGCACACCCACCAGTGGCGCGGCCTGATCGAGGAGTACCGGGACCGCCTGCCGGTCACCGCGGCCACCCCGGTGGTCACCCTGCTGGAGGGCGGCACGCCCCTGGTCCCCGCCCAGGTGCTCTCCGAGCGCACGGGCTGCGAGGTCTACCTCAAGGTCGAGGGCGCCAACCCGACCGGTTCCTTCAAGGACCGCGGGATGACGATGGCCATCTCCAAGGCCAAGGAGGAGGGCGCGCAGGCGGTCATCTGCGCGTCCACCGGCAACACCTCGGCCTCCGCCGCCGCGTACGCGGTGCGGGCCGGGATGGTCTGCGCGGTGCTCGTCCCGCAGGGCAAGATCGCCCTCGGCAAGATGGGCCAGGCGCTGGTGCACGGCGCCAGGATCCTGCAGGTCGACGGGAACTTCGACGACTGCCTCACCCTCGCGCGCGAACTGTCCGAGAAGTACCCGGTGGCGCTGGTCAACTCGGTCAACCCGGTGCGGATCGAGGGCCAGAAGACCGCGGCCTTCGAGATCGTCGACATGCTCGGCGACGCCCCGGACATCCACGTCCTGCCGGTCGGCAACGCGGGCAACATCACCGCGTACTGGAAGGGCTACCGCGAGTACGCCGCGGACGGCCTCGCCACCCGCACCCCGCGGATGTGGGGCTTCCAGGCCTCCGGCTCGGCCCCGATCGTGGACGGCGCGCCGGTGCTCAAGCCGCAGACCATCGCCACCGCGATCCGGATCGGCAACCCGGCCTCCTGGGACTTCGCGCTCGCCGCGCGGGACGAGTCCGGCGGCCTCATCGACAAGGTGACGGACCGTCAGATCCTGTCCGCCTACCGGCTGTTGGCCTCGCAGGAGGGCGTCTTCGTGGAGCCGGCCTCGGCCGCCTCGGTGGCCGGTCTGCTGGCCAAGGCGGAGGCCGGCCTGGTCGACCCGGGCCAGCGGATCGTCTGCACCGTGACCGGCAACGGCCTGAAGGACCCGGACTGGGCGGTGGCCGGCGCGCCGCAGCCGCAGATCGTCCCGATCGACCCGGAGGCGGCCGCCCGCAGCCTCGGACTGCTCGACCGGTAACGGGCGCCGGCACGTCGACGGGCCGACCCTTTCGGGGGTCGGCCCGTCGGAGTTCTCGACTGACACTTTTGTGTCAATTGGGCTGCGCATTGCGATCCGTTTCCAGCCCTCCCTCT
The DNA here is from genome assembly GCF_053612025.1 of Kitasatospora sp. NPDC054768. Taxonomy (NCBI): domain Bacteria; kingdom Bacillati; phylum Actinomycetota; class Actinomycetes; order Kitasatosporales; family Streptomycetaceae; genus Kitasatospora; species Kitasatospora sp. NPDC054768. Next base: position 117,275 of record NZ_JBSHBN010000002.1, on the reverse strand, counting down.
GACGGAGGGGGGTGTGCATTCCGGCCAGAACCGGCAACACACCAGATCGAAGGCCCACGGGGTGTACCGCTGGGGAACCTCTCTTCGATACTCTGGCCTCGGCCGTGCGGCACATGCCCCGGGCCCGGCGGGTCCGGGCCGAGCCGACCGTCGCGACCGCCCGCCCCCCGAGGGGCCGCGGTCCGTTCCCCACCCTCGCACCGACGACGCGCTCCGCGCCGCCCGATTTCCCCAGGAGAGTCCACCGCATGGCCGGTCCTGCGTTCCGTGCCGCCGCCGTCCGGGTCAGGGTTCCCGCGACCAGCGCCAACCTCGGCCCGGGCTTCGACGCCTTCGGGCTCGCGCTGGGTCTCTACGACGACGTCGTCGTCCGGGTCGCCGACTCCGGCCTCTCCGTCGACATCGCCGGTGAGGGCTCCGACACGCTGCCGCGCGACGAGCGCCACCTGCTGGTCCGCTCGATGCGCGCCGCCTTCGACCGGCTCGGCGGCCAGCCGCGGGGCCTCGAAGTGGTCTGCGCCAACCGGATACCGCACGGCCGCGGCCTCGGCTCCTCCTCGGCCGCCATCTGCGCCGGCATCGTCGCCGCCCGCGCCGTGACCATCGGCGGCCCGTCCGCGCTGGACGACGACGCGCTGCTGGCCCTCGCCTCCGAGCTGGAGGGCCACCCGGACAACGTCGCGGCCTGCCTGCGCGGCAACTTCACCATCGCCTGGACCGACGAGGAGTCGGCCAAGGCGGTCGCGCTGGAGCCGTCCGAGCAGGTCGTCCCGGTGGTGTTCGTACCGGCCGGCGAAGTGCTCACCGAGACCGCGCGCGGGCTGCTGCCGAGGACCGTCCCGCTGGCCGACGCGGCCGTCAACGCCGGCCGCTCCGCACTGCTGGTGGAGGCGCTGACCAGGCGCCCCGAGCTGCTCCTCGCCGCCACCGAGGACCGGCTGCACCAGGACTACCGCGCCTCCGCGATGCCGGACAGCGCCGCCCTGGTCGGCGCGCTGCGCGCCGAGGGCGTCCCCGCGGTCATCTCCGGGGCCGGCCCGACCGTCCTGGCGCTGACCGACGAGGCGGGCGCCGACAAGGTGCTCTCCTTCGCCGGGCACCACGGCCACGGCGGCGACCCGGCGTTCGCCGCGCACCGGCTGGACGTCGACCGCACCGGGGCCGTCGTGCTCCCGCTGGACGTCTGAGCAGCCCGAACGGGCCGCTCGGGACCCGGCGCCGGCACCCTGCCGAGCCGGGTCCGGCGGACACGATTGGCAAGCGCAAGGCTGGGGAATGTCTGAGGGGGTCGGTAGTGTTAACCTCATTGCTGCACCAGGTGCCCTCCGGGGCTAGGTGCGCCGCGTCCCGATCCCAGCACTCCACGGCAGTGGAGTCCCGGCGATGCACGGGGCGACGATTCTCCGGGAGCCCACCGCAGCGCGTACGCAGCCTGCCTGCGCGACACGCGGCCGCATCCCGAAGCCGTGACGGCACCTGACTCCCACCCGCGGCCTCCCACCTTGAGGCCAGGACGGGCGGAGCGCGGGCCACCGTCACGCGACGGGGGCCCGGGATTCGCAGGGAGCGTGGGGGTTACGCCCTCAGGGGAGGTCGACACACGACCGGCCCACGCGCCACTCAGCACCACCGTGCTTCAAGCACCGCACCTCGTACGTAGCTCTCCCTCGACGGGCTCCCGCCATTCGAGGGATCACCGCCTCGGACCGACGCAGTCGAGCGTTGGTCAGGACAGCACAACCGGTCGCCGAGCCAGACAGGCCGACGTCCGCTCCAGGGAAGGACCCTTAGTGAGCGACTCCACCGATCTGATGGGCGCGCGCCCGGACGCCGAGGCGTCGGACGCAGCCGCCGCCCCCGCTGCCCCGGCCCGGCGCCGCCGCAGCGCCGCCGCGGGCCTGGACGGCATGGTCCTGGCCGAGCTGCAGAAGCTCGCCGCGGACCTTGGCATCACCGGTACCGGACGCATGCGCAAGAGCCAGCTGATCGAGACCATCAAGGAGAAGAGCGGCGGGGACCCGCTGCTCGCCGCCGGTGGCGCCGCCCCGGCCGCCAAGCGCACCGCCGCCAAGGCGGACGCCGAGGCCCCGGCCGAGAAGCCGGCCCGCCGTACCAAGGCCGCCGCCAAGACGGCCGAGGCTCCGGCCGCCGCCGAGCCGCAGGCCCAGATCGAGATCCCGGTCCAGGCCGCCGCCGAGACCGCCGCGCCCGCCCGTACCGAGCGCACCCGCCGCCGGGCCACCTCGGCGGCCGGCGCGCCCACCGCCCCGGTCGCGGAGGCCCCGGCCGAGGCCGCCACCGTCGCGGTCGCCGAGCCGAAGCAGGCCGAGGCCCGCCCGGCCGAGACCCGCGGCTTCGAGGGCCGTGAGGACGGCCGTGAGAGCCGTCGCGACCGCCGTGAGCGGCGTGAGCGCCGCGAGGGCGGCGAGCGCACCGAGCGTACGGAGCGCACCGAGCGTCAGGAGGCCGGCGAGGCCCAGGACGCCGACAGCCGCGAGTCGCGCCGCGACCGCCGCAACCGCCGCGAGCGCACCGACCGCACCGACCGCACCGACCGCCAGTCCCAGCAGGGCGGCGGCCAGCAGCAGGGCGGCCAGGCCGACCAGCAGGGCCGCCAGACCCAGCAGGCCCAGCAGCCGCAGATCCAGCAGGGCGGCTACGAGGACGACGAGTTCGGCGATGGCCGCCGTGGCCGGCGCGGGCGCTACCGCGACCGCCGTGGCCGTCGCGGCCGCGACGGCTTCGAGGCCGGCCCCGCCGAGCCGCAGATCGGCGAGGACGACGTCCTGATCCCGGTCGCGGGCATCCTCGACATCCTCGACAACTACGCGTTCGTGCGCACCTCCGGCTACCTGCCGGGCCAGAACGACGTCTACGTCTCGCTCGCCCAGGTCCGCAAGAACGGCCTGCGCAAGGGCGACGCCATCACCGGCGCAGTGCGCCAGCCCAAGGACGGCGAGCGCCGCGAGAAGTTCAACGCCATGGTGCGGCTGGACTCCGTCAACGGCATGGACCCGGAGAGCGGCCGCGGCCGCCCCGAGTTCAACAAGCTCACCCCGCTCTACCCGCAGGAGCGGCTGCGCCTGGAGACCGACCCGGGTGTGCTGACCACCCGGATCATCGACCTGGTGTCGCCGATCGGCAAGGGCCAGCGCGGTCTGATCGTCGCGCCGCCGAAGACCGGCAAGACCATGGTGCTCCAGGCGGTCGCCAACGCGATCACCCACAACAACCCCGAGTGCCACCTGATGGTCGTCCTGGTCGACGAGCGTCCGGAAGAGGTCACCGACATGCAGCGGTCGGTGAAGGGCGAGGTCATCTCCTCGACCTTCGACCGCCCGGCCGAGGACCACACCACCGTCGCCGAGCTGGCCATCGAGCGCGCCAAGCGCCTGGTCGAGCTGGGCCACGACGTGGTCATCCTGCTGGACTCGATCACCCGTCTCGGCCGCGCCTACAACCTGGCCGCGCCGGCCTCCGGCCGCATCCTGTCCGGTGGTGTCGACTCGACCGCGCTGTACCCGCCGAAGAAGTTCTTCGGTGCCGCGCGCAACATCGAGAACGGCGGCTCGCTGACCATCCTGGCCACCGCGCTGGTCGAGACCGGCTCGCGCATGGACGAGGTGATCTTCGAGGAGTTCAAGGGCACCGGCAACATGGAGCTCAAGCTCGACCGGAAGCTCTCGGACAAGCGCATCTTCCCGGCCGTCGACGTGGACGCCTCCAGCACCCGCAAGGAGGAGATCCTGCTCGGCAGCGAGGAGTTGGCCATCGTCTGGAAGCTGCGCCGGGTGCTGCACGCGCTCGACTCGCAGCAGGCGATCGAGCTGCTCCTGGACAAGATGAAGCAGACCAAGAGCAACGCCGAGTTCCTGATGCAGATCGCCAAGACCACCCCCGGCTCCAACGACTGACCGTAGCCGGACGGTTGTCCGAGCACGGAACCCCGGATCGCGCGAGCGGTCCGGGGTTCCGTGCGTCCGGCCCGGTTTGTTCCAGAGTCGGGACAACTTGAGGGCGTTTGGATCATGTTGTCCGATTTACTCTGGACCGTATGGCCGAACACAAGAGGGTTCCAGGGCGCCGCCGCAGAGTCCTGCGGACGGCCGCCTGCGCGTTCGTCGCGCTCGTCGTCCTCGGCGCCGGCGCGGCCCTCTTCGCCTGGTTCAGGCTCAACGGCAACATCAAGAGCGTCGACATCGACGCCCGGCTCGGCGACGCCCGGCCGCCGGCCGCCACCGACGGCTCCTTCAACATCCTGGTGCTCGGCTCCGACTCGCGCGGCGGCGACAACGGCTCGATCGCGGGCGGGGACACCGGCGACACCGCCCGCTCGGACACCGCGATGGTGGTGCACATCAACCAGGACCACTCCCGCGCCCAGGTCGTCTCGATCCCGCGCGACACCCTGGTCACCCGCCCCGACTGCACCGACCCGAGCGGCCGGACCGTGCCCGGCGCCAAGCGCGCGATGTACAACAGCGCCTTCGAGAGCGGCGGCGCGGTCTGCGCCGTCAGGACCACCGAGCAGCTCACCGGGCTGCGGATGGACCACTACCTGCAGATCGACTTCGCCGGCTTCGCCCGGGTCGTGGACGCGATGGGCGGGGCCACCGTGACCACCGCGGTGGCCATCCACGACCAGGACAGCGGGCTCGACCTGCCGCCCGGCGAGCACCACCTGGACGGTCGGCAGGCGCTGGCCTTCGTGCGCACCCGGCACGGCGTCGGCGACGGCAGCGACCTCGGCCGGATCGAGCTCCAGAAGCAGATGGTGAAGTCGCTGCTGCAGCAGGTCGGGGGGAACGGGATGCTCACCAACCCGGTCAAGCTGTGGTCGATCGGCGACACCGTGACCAGGAGCATCACCACCGACTCCGCGCTCGGCTCGGTGAACTCGCTGGTCGGGCTCGCCCAGGAGCTCAAGGGGATAGGCCCGGACCAGCTGAGCATGGTCACCCTGCCGGTGGAGACGGCGCCCAGCGACCCGAACCGGGTGGTCGAGCAGCAGCCGCAGGCCGGGCAGGTCTGGGGGACGCTCAAGGCCGACCAGGCGTTCCCGCCGGCGGTCGTCTCCGCGCAGCCGGAGAACCCCGCCCAGGCGGCTCCCACGGCCGCCCCCTCGGCGGCCCCCTCGACGGCCGCACGGGGCACCGGGAAGGCCACCCCGAAGGCCGGAACGGCGCACTGAGGGGCGCCCGGAATATCCCGGAACGCGACCCGGTTTGGGAAGATGCGGCCGGTCCTGGCAGACTGGTCCGTCGGTCCCGGTTCACGTGCGGCGCTCCAGCCGCCGACCCGGTGCCCTCCCGAAACCTAGGAGAACCCCTTGAAGTCCAACGTTCACCCCGAGTACGTGGTCACCCGTGTGACCTGCACCTGCGGTGCCGAGTTCACCACCCGCTCGACCGAGACCAGTGGCGAGATCCGCGCCGAGGTCTGCTCGCAGTGCCACCCGTTCTACACCGGCAAGCAGAAGATCCTCGACACCGGTGGCCGCGTGGCCCGCTTCGAGGCCCGCTTCGGCAAGCAGCACAGCGCGAAGGCCTAGCGCTCCCTCGGCGCCGGTTCCCGGTGCCCCCGTACTCGTTGTCGGGGGCGCTGGGGGCCGGCGCCGTTCGCGTCCCCCCGCGAGTTCCCCACCCCCCACACGTTTCCGAGTCCCCGGGAAGAAGGCCACCCCATGTTCGAGGCAGTCGAAGAGCTCCTCGTCGAGCACGCCGACCTCGAAACGAGGCTGGCCGACCCGTCCGTCCACGCCGACCAGAACAACGCCCGCAAGCTGGCCAAGCGGTACGCCGAGCTGACCCCGATCACCCGGGTCTACCGGCAGTGGCGGCAGGCCGGCGAGGACATCGAGGCCGCGCGCGAACTCGCCGCCGAGGAACCGGAGTTCCTCGCCGAGGTGAAGGACTCCGAGGCACGCCGGGACGAGCTCACCGAGGAGCTGCGGCTGCTGCTGGTGCCGCGCGACCCGAGCGACGACAAGGACGTCATCCTGGAGATCAAGGCGGGCGAGGGCGGCGAGGAGTCCGCGCTGTTCGCCGGCGACCTGCTCCGGATGTACCTGCGCTTCGCGGAGCGGGTCGGCTGGAAGACCGAGCTCATCGACTCCAACGAGTCCGACCTCGGCGGCTACAAGGACGTCTCGGTGGCCGTGAAGACCAAGGGCAGCACCGAGCCCGGCCAGGGCGTCTGGGCCCGGCTGAAGTACGAGGGCGGCGTGCACCGCGTGCAGCGCGTCCCCGCCACCGAGTCGCAGGGCCGCATCCACACCTCCGCGGCGGGCGTGCTGGTCACCCCCGAGGCGGAGGAGGTCGAGGTCGAGATCGTCGCCAACGACCTGCGGATCGACGTCTACCGCTCCTCCGGCCCCGGCGGCCAGTCGGTCAACACCACCGACTCCGCGGTCCGGATCACCCACCTGCCGACCGGTATCGTGGCGTCCTGCCAGAACGAGAAGAGCCAGCTCCAGAACAAGGAGCAGGCGATGCGCATCCTGCGTTCGCGGCTGCTGGCCGCCGCGCAGGAGGAGGCCGAGCGGGAGGCCTCGGACGCGCGCCGCAGCCAGGTCCGCACCGTGGACCGCTCCGAGCGGATCCGCACGTACAACTACCCCGAGAACCGCATCTCGGACCACCGCACCGGATTCAAGGCGTACAACCTGGACCAGGTCCTGGACGGCGACCTGAACGCGGTGATCCAGTCCTGCGTCGACAAGGACGCGGCGGCCAAGCTCGCCGCGGCCCAAGAGAACTGAGACCGGCGCGCCCCAGCCCGCGTTTCGCCCGGAGCCGGAGAAACAAGAGGTCGTACGGATGAACCTGCTGCTCGCCGAGGTGGCCCAGGCCACCCAGCGGTTGGCCGCGGCCGGCGTGCCGTCGCCGCGCTTCGACGCGGAGGAGCTCGCCGCCTACGTCCACAACGTCAAGCGCAGCCAGCTGCACACGGTGAAGGACGGCGACTTCGACGCCCGCTACTGGGAGGCCGTCTCCCGCCGCGAGGCACGCGAGCCGCTCCAGCACATCACCGGGCGGGCGTTCTTCCGCTACCTCGAACTGGAGGTCGGCCCCGGGGTGTTCGTGCCCCGGCCGGAGACCGAGACGGTCGTCGAGTGGGCGATAGACGCGGTGCGCGACATGGACGTGGCCGAGCCGCTGGTGGTGGACCTGTGCTCCGGCTCCGGCGCGATCGCCCTCGCCCTGGCCCAGGAGCTGCCGCGCTCGACCGTGCACGCCTTCGAACTGGACGAGGGCGCGCTGGAGTACACCCGGCGCAACATCGAGGCCAGCCCGGACCGCGCCCGGGTCACCCTGCACGCCGGTGACGCCACCAGGGCCTTCGAGGACGACCGCTCCTGGGACGGCCGCTTCGACCTGGTCATCTCCAACCCGCCGTACATCCCGCTCACCGAGTGGGAGTACGTCGCGCCGGAGGCCCGCGACCACGACCCGCAGATGTCGCTGTTCTCCGGCGAGGACGGCCTGGACACCATCCGGGGCATCGAGCGGGTCGCGGCCCGACTGCTGCGCCCGGGCGGCGCGGTGGTCATCGAGCACGCCGACCAGCAGGGCGGCCAGGTGCCGTGGATCTTCAACGAGGAACACGGCTGGACGGACACCGCCGACCACCGCGACCTGAACAACCGGCCGCGCTTCACGACCGCCCGGAGGGTCGGGTCGTGAACAGTCGGGCGCAGTACGACCGCCCGGAGGGTCGGGTCGTGAACAGTCGGGCGCAGTACGACCGCCCGGAGGGTCGGGTCGTGAACACCAAGCGCTGCACGACAGCGCGCAAGGCCGCGCTGTGACCACAGTGGCGGCCGTAGTGACTGCCATGAGCCACTCCGGAAGGGGACCGCACCGATGAGCCGCCGCTACGACTGTGCCGATGCCGGGGACCGCGCCACCGGTCTGCGCGAGGCCGCCTCGGCCGTCCGCCGCGGCGAACTCGTCGTGCTGCCCACCGACACCCTGTACGGGGTCGGTGCGGACGCCTTCTCCCCGGAGGCCGTCGCCGAGCTGATGGCCGCCCGGGGCCGGGGCCGCAACACGCCCTCGCCGGTGCTGGTCGGCTCGCCGACCACCCTGCACGGCCTGGTCACCGACTTCTCCGAGCAGGCCTGGGAGTTGGTCGACGCCTTCTGGCCCGGCGGGCTCACCCTGGTCGCCCGGCACCAGCCCTCGCTGCGCTGGGACCTCGGCGACACCCGCGGCACCGTCGCGGTCCGGATGCCGCTGCACCCGGTCGCCATCGAGTTGCTGAACGCCACCGGCCCGCTGGCCGTCTCCAGCGCCAACCGGATCGGCGGGACGCCCCCGCTGACCTGCGACGAGGCCCAGGCCCAGCTCGGCGACGCGATCTCGGTCTACCTGGACGGCGGGGCGGCCGAGGACTCCGCCACCTCGTCGATCGTCGACGTCACGGGCAAGGTCCCGGTCCTGCTGCGGGCCGGTGCGATCAGTGTCGAGCAGCTGAGGGAGGTCGTCCCCGACCTGGAGGCCGGCAGTTGACGCCCACCGCCTCGCTCCACGCCGGGCCGGGCATAGCGCCGTACCTGAGCGTGGGCCCCAGGCCGCTGGACCACTTCCGGATCCTGTTCGTCTGCACCGGGAACATCTGCCGCTCGCCGATCGCCGAGCGGCTGACCCGGCGTGAGCTGGACACCCGGCTGAGCCCCCGGGTGGCCGGGCGGATCCTGGTCGAGAGCGCCGGCACCTGGGGCCACGAGGGCGCGCCGATGGAGGACCACGCCGCGACCGTGCTCGACGAGTACGGCGCCGACAGCGGGGGCTTCACCGGCCGCGAGCTGCTGGACGAGCACGTGGTCGAGGCCGACCTGGTGCTCACCGCGACGCTGGACCACCGCGCCCAGGTGATCTCGATGGGTCACGAGGCGGGGCTGCGCACCTTCACGCTGAAGGAGTTCACCCGCCTGGTGCGGACGATAGACCCGGGCACCCTGCCGGACCCCCGGCGCGGCGCCGACGTCACCGAGCGGGCCCGCGCGCTGGTCCGGGCGGCCGCCGCGCTGCGCGGCTGGCTGCTGGCCGCCACCCCGGAGTCGGACGAGCTGGACGACCCGTACGGGGCGCCGATCGGCATGTTCCGCAACTGCGGCGAGGAGATATTCCACGCGGTCGACCCGGTGGTCACCGCGCTCACCGGCGTCCCCGCGCCGCGCTGACGGCCCGCGGGCGGGCGCCGAGGCGCTGAATGGGGCCGTCCGGCCGTGGCTCGGCGGGCCGGGCGCGGTCGGCGGTCCTACGCTGGGTGACACAGTCCCCGCAGCGCCCGGGAGCCCCGCCATGACCGTCACCGATGCCGCGACCGACCCCACCACGACGACCGGGCGCCCCTGGGCGTCCGAGGCGCTGCACCGGGCCGATCCGCAGCTGGCCGACCTGCTGGCCGCGGAGGCCGAGCGGCGCGCCGAAACGATCCAGCTGCTGGCGGGGGAGAACCTGACCACCCCCGCCGTCCTGGCGGCGCTCACCGGCCCGCTGATCGACAAGTACGCCGAGGGCTACCCGGGCCGCCGGCACCACACCGGCTGCGCGCTGGCGGACGCCGCCGAGCTGCTGGCGATCGACCGGGCCCGTGAGCTGTTCGCCGCCCCGCACGCCAACGTCCAGCCGCGGTCGGCGACTTCGGCGATGCTGGCGGCGTACGCGGCGCTGCTGCGGCCCGGCGACGGAGTGCTGGCGATGTCGCTGGAGCACGGCGGCCACCTCAGCTGCGGCTCGCGCGCCAACTTCTCCGGGCGCTGGTTCGCCTTCACCGGTTACGGCGTGCGCGAGAGCGACGGGCTGATCGACCTCGACCAGGTCCGCGACCTGGCCCGGGAGCACCGCCCCAAGGCCATCGTGGCGGGCTCGATCTCGCACCCCCGGCACCCGGACTGGGCGGCGTTCCGGGAGATCGCCGACGAGGTGGACGCCTATCTGATCGCCTCCGCCGCGCAGACCACCGGGCTGATCGCGGCCGGGGTGGCGCCCTCCCCGGTGCCGTACGCGGACGTGACCGTGGCGGCCACCCACAAGCTCCTGCGCGGTCCGCGCGGCGGGCTGCTGCTGTGCACCGCGGAGCTGGCCGAGCGGATCGACCGGGCGGTGTTCCCGTTCAGCCAGGGCGGTGCGGCGATGAACGAGGTGGCCGGCAAGGCGGTGGCCCTCGCGGAGGCCTCCGGGCCCGCGTACCGGGCGTACGCGCAGCGGGCGGTGTCCGGGGCGCGGGCGCTCGCCGGCGGGCTCGCGGAGGCCGGGATGCGCCCGCTGACGGGCGGCACCGACACCCATCTGGTGACCGCCGACGTGAGCCCGCTCGGGGTGACCGGAGCGGAGGCCGAGCGGCGCTGCGCGGCGGCCGGGCTGCTGCTCGGCAAGTGCGCGCTGCCGTACGACCCGGCGCCGGCCGCCGAGGCCTCCGGCATCCGGCTGGGCACGGGCACGGTGACCAGCCAGGGGATGGGGGAGCCCGAGCTGACGGAGATCGCCGGGCTGATCGCGCGGGTGCTCGCCGGGGGCGCGGTCGCCCCCGCCGCGGCGCGGGTCCGGGAGCTGGCGCTGGCCTTCGCCGACCGTGGCTGACGGAGGTTCTCCGCGGGTATCCGGATCTCCTACCCGGGAGGGCGAACCGCGATGCACGGTCCCGGCGTCCGACTCAATAAGGTGTGTGCCGTGGCGACGCACCTCGAACCCCGGGAAGGCAGGGGAGTACCTTCGGTACTTCCCCGTTCGACAGTGATGCAGGAGGCCAGTGGTGCGTGAGTATCTGCTGGTGCTGTTCTGCACCGCCGCCGTCACCTACCTGCTGACCGGCCCGGTCCGGAAGTTCGCCATCGCGGCCGGCGCCATGCCGCCGGTGCGCGCCCGCGACGTGCACCGCGAGCCCACGCCGCGGCTCGGCGGCATCGCGATGTTCGGCGGACTGTGCGCGGGCATCCTGGTCGCCTCCCAGCTCGACAACCTGAGCAAGGTGTTCTCGCAGGGCACCGACATCCGCGCGCTGCTGTCCGGCGCCGGGATCATGTTCCTGCTCGGGGTCCTCGACGACAAGTGGGGCGTGGACGCGCTGGTGAAGCTCGGCGGCCAGATGATCGCCGCCGGCGTGATGGTCTGGCAGGGCGTCACGGTGATCACCCTCCCGGTGCCCGGTGTCGGCCCGGTCGCGGTCAGCCCGACCCAGGGCATGGTCATCTCGGTCACCCTGGTCGTCGTCATGGTGAACGCGGTGAACTTCATCGACGGCCTGGACGGCCTGGCCGGCGGCATGGTCTGCATCGCCGCGATGGCCTTCTTCCTGTACAGCTACCGGCTCTGGTACGGCTACACGATCACCGACGCGGCCCCCGCCGTGCTGTTCAGCGTGCTGCTGATCGGCATGTGCCTGGGCTTCCTGGCGCACAACATGCACCCCGCGCGGATCTTCATGGGCGACTCCGGCTCGATGATGCTGGGCCTGATGCTGGCCGTCGCCGCGATCTCGATCACCGGCCGGGTCGACCCGGACCTGATCAGCAACGAGACCGGTTCGCAGACCGCCGCCGTGCACGCCCTGGTGCCGATCTACATCCCGCTGCTGCTGCCGCTGACGGTCATCGCGCTGCCGCTGGCCGACCTGCTGCTCGCGGTGGTGCGCCGCACCTGGGCCGGCCAGTCCCCGTTCGCCGCGGACAAGCGCCACCTCCACCACCGGCTGCTCCAGGTGGGTCACTCGCACAGCCGCGCCGTACTGATCATGTACTTCTGGGCCGCGCTGATCGCCTTCGGTTCGGTGGCCTTCTCGGTGACCAACACCGGCCGCACCGTCGTCCTGACGCTCGCCGGGCTCTGCCTGGTCGGCCTGGTGGTGCTGCTCACCCCGCGGTTCCGGCCGCGCGCCCCGCGGGCGGTGCAGTCCTTCGTCCCCCCGCGCTACCGGCGGCAGCAGAGCGGTCCGATGGCCGAACTGTCGGCGAAGGACAAGCAACTCCTCGGTGAAGCCGGCCGGGACTCCGGCGTGGGCTCCACCGCGGTCGACCCCCACCACAAGGCCACCGGCCGCCACTGACAAGGGAGTTGAGGGTCCATCGGATGGCGTTCACTCGAATGGCGGATCCGTTGCGCCGTTGGTGTGACAGGTGCCACATATTCATGGTAAAGCTCTCATCAAATAGTTTGTGATACCGTTCACGAGTACCGAGAACACGCCGAAAGACCTGACAGGTGGATGACTTCCGTCCCTGTCGGTCTCCCTCACCGGGCCCGCCGTTTCGATGGGCGGCCCGCGGCGATGCCTCGGTCCGGTGTCACCCGCCACCGCTGTGCCCGTCCCCCGCCACATCGACATGCCGCCGGAGCTGCCGACATGCCGTCCACCGACGCCCGGATCCTCCGAGGCGCCGCGATTCCCACTGCGGCCGCCGGGATCATCGCCATGGCGATCTGCTTCGCCGTCGCCGGTGGGAAGGGCCTGCTCGGTGCCCTCTTCGGTGCGCTGCTCGTGATGGCCTTCTTCGCCTCCGGCCAGTTCGCGCTCGACCGGCTGACCAGGTCGAACCCGCAGATCATGATGGCCGCGGCGCTGCTGGTGTACACCACGCAGATCCTGCTGGTCGGCATCGTGCTCGCGGTCTTCAAGGACACCGATCTCTTCAACCGGCAGGCCTTCGCCTTCACCCTGCTCGGCTGCGCCCTGATCTGGACGGGCTTCCAGGTGCGTGGTGCGCTCAAGGCCAAGACCTTCTACGTCGACCCCGACGCCTCCGAAAAGAAGGGCGACAAGCCCTCCGACAAGGGGCGTCAACAGTGACGAGGCCCAACTGTCCCCCCAACGAGGGGGGCGGTGTTTATGCCGCGCTGACGGGCTGCTATCGTCCGTCGCAACAACGGAGTACGGGAAGAGGCCAGGTCTGTCCGGACAGCGGACCGATCGCCCCCCGAATCCGCGCAGTCTTCGATGATCCCGCTGTGGTGCTGTGCGCCGGCGCGCGGGGTCGGCGAGAAACCCATCAAGTACCAGTGCCGCTCCGTGGCCGCAGGCCATGCCGACACACCGAGGTTGCCGTATCCATGCGTCACGACGAAGGAGTCCGTGGTGAGTGCTGAACTCACGTCCCTCGCCTCAGGCAGTTGCCACTTCGGGGACGCTGGTTGCGGCTTCCCGGCCCCTGGCCTGAACGAGTTCCAGTTCGAGCCGATCTTCTCCATCGGTAGCTTCGAGTTCAACAAGCCGATGCTGCTGTCGATCATCGTCGCAGCGCTGGTCGTGGTGTTCTTCTGGGCCGCGTTCGCGAAGCCGAAGCTGGTCCCCGGCAAGCTGCAGCTGGTCGGTGAGATCGGCTACGACTTCGTCAAGCGCTCCATCGTCCTGGAGACGATCGGCAAAAAGGGCGAGAAGTACGTCCCGATGCTGGTCTCGATGTTCTTCTTCGTATGGCTGCTGAACATCATGTCGGTCATCCCGTTCGCCCAGTTCCCGGTGACGGCGGCGATCGCGTTCCCGGCCGGCCTGGCCGCGGTCGTGTGGGTCACCTACATGACGCTGACCTTCAAGAAGCACGGCTTCGTCGGCGGTCTCAAGAACCTCTGCTGGCCCTCGGGCATCCCCGGCTGGGTCATGTTCATCCTGGTGCCGATCGAGTTCTTCTCGAACATCTTCGTGCGCCCCTTCACGCTCGCGGTCCGAGCCTTCGCGAACATGTTCGCCGGCCACCTGCTGATCGTGATGTTCTCCATCGCCTCCTGGTACCTGCTCAGCCCGACCCTGGGCGCGCTGTACGGCTCGGCCTCGTTCGTCGTCGCCGTCGGCCTCACCGGCTTCGAGCTGCTGGTCCAGTTCCTGCAGGCCTACATCTTCGTGATGCTGGCCAGCAGCTACATCGCCGGTGCCCTGGAAGAGGCGCACTGAGCCAGGGGCCCACGGCCCTCCTGAACCACCCCCCGGAACGCCCGGTGGCCAATCACCACCGGTACACCATCCCCGCAAAGGACACATTGCAATGAGCATGCTCGCTGAGGTCGGCGTCTACGGTTCCGTCGCTTCGATCGGCTACGGCCTCGCCGCGATCGGCCCCGGCATCGGTGTCGGTCTCATCTTCGGCAACGGCGTTCAGGCCATGGCCCGCCAGCCCGAGGCTGCCGGCCTCATCCGCTCCAACATGTTCATCGGCTTCGCGCTGACCGAGGCGCTCGCCCTCATCGGCATCGTCATGCCGTTCGTCTTCGGCCAGGGCCCCAAGTAATCCCCGCCGTAGACCATTCGAGGAAGGTCCAGATATGACCATCGCGGCTCACCTCGCGGAGGAGGGGGAGATCATGAACCCTCTCCTGCCCGCATGGCCCGAGATCATCATCGGCCTGCTCTGCTTCTTCATCGTCTTCGGTCTGCTCGGCAAGAAGCTCCTCCCCAGCATCGAGAAGGTGCTGTCGGAGCGCCGGGACGCGATCGAGGGCGGCATGGAGCGCGCCGAGGCCGCCCAGGTGGAGGCCCAGGCCCTGCTTGAGCAGTACCGCGCCGAGCTCGCCGAGGCGCGCCACGAGGCTGCCCGCATCGTCGAGCAGGCTCGCGAGCAGGGTGCCGCCCAGCTCGCCGAGATGCGCGAGGAGGGCCAGCGCCAGCGCGAGGCCATCGTCGCCGCCGGTCACGCCCAGATCGAGGCGGACAAGAAGCAGGCCACTGCCGCCCTGCGTCAGGACGTGGGCTCGCTGGCGACCCAGCTGGCGTCCCGCATCGTGGGCGAGTCCCTGGAGGACCACGCCCGGCAGAGCGGCGTCATCGACCGCTTCCTGGACGAGCTGGAGGCCAAGGCCACCGTTGCTCAGGGTGCGGCCAAGTGATCGGCGCCAGCCGTGAGGCCCTCGCTGCCGGCCGGCAGAACCTGGAGAGCCTGACCGACTCCACCTCGGTGGACGCGGCCAAGCTCGCCGAGGAGCTCACCGCCGTCACGGCCGTGCTGGACCGTGAGGTGTCGCTGCGCCGAGTCCTGACGGACCCGTCCCGGTCCGGCCAGGACAAGGCCCAGCTGGTCACCTCGCTGCTGACCGGCCAGGTCTCCGGCGAGGCCGTCGACCTGGTCTCCGGCCTGGTCCGCTCCCGCTGGTCGGGCTCGCGCGACCTGGTGGACGCGACCGAGCAGCTCTCCGCGTACGCGGAGATCATCGCCGCGGACAAGGCCGGCGCCCTGGACGACGTCGAGGACGAGCTCTTCCGCTTCGGCCGGGTGGTGAGCGGCGCGCACGAGCTGCGCGCCGCGCTGACCGAGCCGAAGGCCGGAGCCGTCGCGAAGGCCGAGCTGATCAAGAAGCTGCTCGGCGGCCGCGCCAACGCCGGCACCGTCCGGCTGGTCACCGCCCTCGTCAACGCGCCGCGTGGCCGTAGCCTGGAGCAGGGCCTTGAGTCCTACTCGAAGCTCGCCGCCGCACGCCGTGGCCGCGTGGTGGCCCTGGTCACCACCGCGGTGCCGCTGTCGGACACCCAGAAGGAGCGCCTGTCCGGTGCTCTGGGCCGGATGTACGGCCGCCAGGTCCACCTGAACATCGACGTCGACCCCGAGGTCGTCGGCGGCGTCCAGGTGCAGATCGGCGACGAGATCATCAACGGCACCGTGTCGAGCCGCCTCGAAGGCGCTCGCCAGTCGCTCGAAGGCTGAGTACCGAAGCAGCACATCCGACCCTCGGTCGGGAAACCGGCTCCCCAAGGAGCCGGCACATCGTACGGCCGGTTCGGAAGACCCGGCCGAGAGTCGAATACTTGCGGCCCTCAATGGCGGGCCGAGGATCGCAAACTAGGAGAGCAGGGAAGCCTGATGGCGGAGCTTACGATCCGTCCGGAGGAGATCCGGGACGCGCTGGCCGACTTTGTCCAGTCGTACCAGCCGGACGCCGCTTCTGTGGAAGAGGTCGGCACGGTCACTGACGCGGCGGACGGCATCGCGCATGTCGAGGGCCTGCCCTCGGTCATGGCGAACGAGCTGCTGAAGTTCGAGGACGGCACGCTCGGCCTCGCGCTGAACCTCGACACCCGCGAGATCGGTGTCGTCGTCCTCGGTGAGTTCGGCGGCATCGAAGAGGGCCAGACCGTGCGCCGCACTGGCGAGGTCCTCTCGGTTCCGGTCGGCGACGGCTACCTCGGCCGCGTCGTGGACCCGCTGGGCAACCCGATCGACGGCCTGGGCGACATCGCCGCCACCGGTCGCCGTGCCCTGGAGCTGCAGGCCCCCGGCGTCATGGCCCGCAAGTCGGTCAAGCAGCCGCTGCAGACCGGCATCAAGGCCATCGACGCGATGACCCCGATCGGCCGCGGCCAGCGCCAGCTGATCATCGGTGACCGCCAGACCGGCAAGACCGCGGTGGCCGTCGACACGATCATCAACCAGCGCGACAACTGGCGCTCGGGCGACCCGGAGAAGCAGGTCCGCTGCATCTACGTCGCCGTGGGCCAGAAGGGCTCCACCATCGCGTCCGTCCGCGGCGCCCTGGAGGAGGCCGGCGCGCTGGAGTACACCACCATCGTGGCCGCTCCCGCCTCCGACCCGGCCGGCTTCAAGTACCTCGCCCCGTACACCGGTTCGGCCATCGGCCAGGAGTGGATGTACGACGGCAAGCACGTCCTGATCATCTTCGACGACCTGTCGAAGCAGGCCGAGGCCTACCGTTCCGTCTCCCTGCTGCTGCGCCGCCCGCCGGGCCGCGAGGCCTACCCGGGTGACGTCTTCTACCTGCACTCCCGCCTGCTGGAGCGCTGCGCCAAGCTGAACGACGCCCTGGGCGGCGGCTCGATGACCGGTCTGCCGATCATCGAGACCAAGGCCAACGACGTCTCGGCGTACATCCCGACCAACGTCATCTCCATCACCGACGGCCAGTGCTTCCTGGAGTCCGACCTGTTCAACGCCGGCATCCGCCCGGCCGTGAACGTCGGTATCTCGGTCTCCCGCGTCGGTGGCTCCGCCCAGATCAAGGCCATGCGCTCGGTCGCCGGCCGTCTGCGTCTGGACCTCGCCCAGTACCGTGAGCTGGAGGCCTTCGCCGCCTTCGGTTCCGACCTGGACGCGGCCTCCAAGGCCCAGCTGGAGCGCGGTGCGCGCATGGTCGAGCTGCTGAAGCAGGGCCAGTACCAGCCGTTCCCGGTCGAGGAGCAGGTCGTCTCCATCTGGGCCGGCACCAACGGCAAGCTGGACGACGTCCCGGTCGCCGAGATCCGCCGCTTCGAGCGCGAGTTCCTGGACCACGTCCGCCTGCAGCACAAGGACCTGCTCGCCGGCATCGTCGAGACCGGTCTGCTGGCCGACGGCACCGTCGACGCGCTGACCAGCGCGATCGAGGCCTTCAAGCAGGGTTACCAGACCGCTGACGGCAAGCTGCTCTCCGAGCAGGCCTGAGTCCGGTAGCGAGGGAAAGGACGTAACGACCCATGGGAGCACAGCTTCGGGTCTACAAGCGCCGGATCCGCTCTGTCACCGCGACGAAGAAGATCACCAAGGCGATGGAGATGATCTCCGCGTCGCGCATCGTCAAGGCGCAGCGCGCGGTGGCCGCCTCCACTCCGTACGCCGATGAGCTCACCCGGGCGGTGACGGCGGTGGCCACCCGGTCCAACGCCAAGCACCCGCTCACCACCGAGAACCCGAACGCCAAGCGCGCGGCGGTCCTGCTGATCACGGCGGACCGCGGCCTGGCCGGCGGCTACTCGACCAACGCCATCAAGGCTTCGCTGGTGCTCGCCGAGCGCCTGCGGTCCGAGGGCAAGGACGTGGTGGCGTACATCATCGGCCGCAAGGGCGTCTCGTACTACACGTTCCGCGGTCTGACGATCGAGGGCTCGTGGACGGGATTCTCGGACAAGCCGACGTACGGTGACGCGAAGACCGTGGCGGCCGACCTGATCGAGGCCTTCACGGCCGAGACCGGCGGTGTGGACGAACTCCACCTGGTTTCCACCGAGTTCGTGTCCATGCTGACGCAGAACGCGGTCGAGGCGCGGCTGCTGCCGCTGAAGCTGGACGAGGTCCAGCTCAGCGACCAGACGCCGGCCAAGTCGGAGATCTTCCCGCTGTACGACTTCGAGCCGTCGGCGGAGGGCGTCCTGGACGCGCTGCTGCCGCGGTACGTCGAGAGCCGGATCTACAACGCGCTGCTGCAGTCGGCCGCTTCCGAGCACGCCGCCCGCCGCCGCGCGATGAAGAGCGCGACGGACAATGCCGGCGAGCTCATCAAGTCGCTCACGCGGCTTGCCAACTCGGCCCGTCAGGCCGAGATCACCCAGGAAATCAGCGAGATCGTCGGCGGTGCCAACGCCCTCGCCGACGCTAGCCGCGGGAGCGAATGAGTATGACCACCACTGTTGAGCCGACCACGGCGACGGGCCGCGTCGCGCGGGTCATCGGCCCGGTCGTCGACGTGGAGTTCCCCGTCGACGCGATCCCGGACATGTACAACGCCCTGCACGTCGAGGTGGACAACCCCGACGGCACGGGCAAGAAGACCCTGACCCTTGAGGTCGCCCAGCACCTCGGCGACGGCATGGTCCGCGGCATCTCGATGCAGCCGACCGACGGCCTGGTCCGTGGTTCGCAGGTCTCCGACACCGGTGCGGCGATCTCCGTCCCGGTCGGCCAGATCACCAAGGGCAAGGTGTTCAACGCCCTCGGCGACGTGCTGAACGTCGACCCGGCGGAGTTCGAGAAGCAGGTCGAGGTCCGCTGGCCGATCCACCGCAAGGCCCCGGCGTTCAAGGACCTCGAGTCCAAGACCGAGATGTTCGAGACCGGCATCAAGGTCATCGACCTGCTCACCCCGTACGTCACGGGTGGCAAGATCGGTCTGTTCGGTGGTGCCGGTGTCGGCAAGACCGTTCTGATCCAGGAGATGATCTACCGCGTCGCCGAGAACTTCGGTGGTGTGTCGGTGTTCGCCGGTGTCGGTGAGCGCACCCGTGAGGGCAACGACCTCATCGACGAGATGGTCGACTCGGGCGTTCTGGACAAGACCGCGCTGGTCTTCGGCCAGATGGACGAGCCGCCGGGCACCCGTCTGCGCGTCGCGCTGTCCGCGCTGACCATGGCGGAGTACTTCCGTGACGTCGAGAAGCAGGACGTGCTCCTCTTCATCGACAACATCTTCCGGTTCACCCAGGCCGGTTCCGAGGTGTCGACCCTGCTCGGCCGCATGCCCTCCGCGGTGGGCTACCAGCCGAACCTGGCCGACGAGATGGGCCTCCTGCAGGAGCGCATCACCTCGACCCGCGGTCACTCGATCACCTCGATGCAGGCGATCTACGTCCCCGCGGACGACCTGACCGACCCGGCGCCGGCCACCACCTTCGCCCACCTGGACGCGACGACCGTTCTGTCGCGCCCGATCTCGGAGAAGGGCATCTACCCGGCCGTCGACCCGCTGGACTCCACGTCCCGCATCCTCGACCCGCGGTACATCGCGCAGACCCACTACGACACGGCCATCCGTATCAAGGGGATCCTGCAGAAGTACAAGGACCTCCAGGACATCATCGCGATCCTCGGTATCGACGAGCTGTCCGAGGAGGACAAGGTCACGGTGCACCGTGCCCGCCGCATCGAGCGCTTCCTCTCGCAGAACACCTACGTGGCGAAGCAGTTCACCGGTGTCGAGGGTTCGACCGTGCCGCTGTCCGAGACCATCGAGGCCTTCAACTCGATCGCGGACGGCAAGTACGACTCCGTCCCGGAGCAGGCCTTCTTCATGTGCGGTGGCATCGAGGACCTCGAGAAGAACGCCGCCGAGCTGGCGAAGAAGTAATCGCGGCCGGTAGCAGCTGTGCGTGACCGTGAGGGGTGGCCCCCGAGCCTGGGGACCACCCCTCGCGGCACATCGGCTGTGATTCCGGTCAAATCCGTGCCGCCGGTTTCATGCCGGAGGCGCGGGGCCGTTATTCTTACCGAAACTCCCGAGTAATCGGGCGTTGCATGAGCCTAGGAGCCCACGTTGGCTGAGCTGCACGTCGAGCTGGTCGCAGCCGACCGCAAGGTGTGGTCCGGTGCGGCCACCATCGTCGTCGCCCGTACGGCCTCCGGTGACACCGGCATCATGCCGGGCCACACCCCGGTGCTGAGCGTGCTGGAGACCGGTCCGGTCACCATCCGCACGGTGGACGGCGGCACCGTGATCGCCGCGGTGCACGGCGGCTTCATCTCCTTCGCCGACAACAAGCTGTCTCTGCTCGCGGAGATCGCCGAGCTGGCGGACGAGATCGACGTCGCGCGTGCCGAGCGCGCACTGGAGAAGGCCAAGTCGGGCCTGGACGAGCACGCCGAGCGGCGCGCCGAGGTCCGTCTGTTCGCGGCGCGCGGCCTCAAGGCCCACGTCTGAGTGCGCCGGACCCCGGCTTGGCGGGGTCGACCGACGGTCCCGGGGACGCGTGAGCGTGACCCCGGGACTGTCGTCGTAGTTGGTAGGTCAGCGCGGTCGCTTGATACGACCGCTACGGGGAACGCGGGTAGCGAGGAGGTGGGTGAGCATGGTCCTCGCGCTTGTGGTGTGTGCGGCGGTCGTGGCCCTGGGTGTGATCGGGCTGATGGCCTTCGCCGTCCGGCGCCGCCTGATCCAGCGGGTCGGCGGCACCTTCGACTGCAGTTACCGGCTCAAAATGCCGGCCGACGCCTCGACGCAGCCCGACCTCGACGAGAACGGCAAGCCCACCTCAGCCCCGGTCCCCCCGACCGACGGCAAGGGGTGGGTTTTTGGTATCGGCCGGTACAGCGGTGACTCGATCGAGTGGTTCCGGGTCTTCTCGTACGCCCCGCGCCCGCGCAAGGTGCTGCCGCGCCGGGAGATCGAGGTGCTCGGCCGGCGCTACCCGGAGGGCCAGGAAGAGCTGGCGCTGCTGTCCGGCTCGGTGGTGCTGCGGTGCCTGCACAACGGGGCGCCGCTGGAGCTGGCGATGAGCGAGGACGCGCTGACCGGCTTCCTGGCCTGGCTGGAGGCCGCCCCGCCCGGCCAGAGGGTCAATGTCGCGTAGCGACCGGACTCCCGGACGGGCGTGCCCCGGCCGGAGGGCGGGGGAGGGTCGACGTCGCGCAGCGGCCTGCCGACACGCCCGGGGGGCTTCCGAGGCGGGGTTAACGGCGCCTAACCCGGCGGCTACTCTGGCCGCATGGTCAATCTGACGCGCATCTACACCCGTACCGGCGATGACGGCACCACCGCGCTCGGCGACATGAGCCGGACCAGCAAGACCGATCCGAGACTGGTCGCGTACGCGGACGCCAACGAGGCCAACGCCGCGATCGGCGTGGCCCTGGCCGTCGGTGAGCTGCCGCAGGACATGACGGCGGTGCTCGTCCGGGTCCAGAACGACCTGTTCGACGTCGGCGCCGACCTGTCCACCCCGGTGGTGGAGGACCCGAAGTACCCGCCGCTGCGGGTGCTGCAGTCCTACATCGACCGGCTGGAGACGGACTGCGACGAGTACCTGGCGCGGGTGGAGAAGCTGCGCAGCTTCATCCTGCCCGGCGGTACGCCCGGGGCGGCCCACCTGCACCTGGCCTGCACGGTGGTGCGGCGGGCCGAGCGCTCGACCTGGTCGGCGATCGCGGAGCACGGCGACAGCGTCAACCCGCTGACCGCGAAGTACCTCAACCGGCTGTCCGACCTGCTGTTCATCCTGGCCCGGGTGGCCAACAAGGAGCGCGGGGACGTGCTCTGGGTCCCGGGCGAGAACCGCTAGGAACATGCCGAAGTCCCGTCCTCGGACCGCTCCCCCGTGGGAGTCCGAGGACGGGCCCTCGACGGCTCAGGGCCGGTCGGCCGGGGTGCGGTCGGGGGCGCTGCCGGCGAGGGTCTTCCCGGTGACCACCCGGTCGTCCTCGACCACCACGCCGGCCGGCGGCTGCTTGGGCCAGAGCGAGTAGCAGCCGGCCACGATCACGTTGACCACGGCGGCGATGCCCAGCTTGAGGTACCACTGGAGGAAGGTGCCGAAGTGGGCGGAGCCCGCGGAGAGCGGGACGAGCAGGGTGATCAGGCTCAGCGTGACCGCGGCGGACACGACGGTCCGGCCGGCGATCTGCCACTCGTACCTGGTCCGCTCCGGCCCGTACTTGGGCGAGGGCAGCGGCTTGGGGCCGCCGGCGAAGCGGTGCAGGAAGTGCCGGTCGGCCCAGCGGACCAGCGAGGGGCCGTAGCCGATCGAGAAGCCCGCGTAGCTCGCGGCCAGGGCGTGCGTCCAGCTCGCGGTGGCGCCGCCGCGCAGGTCGAGGACGGTGAGGGCGTACAGGGTGAGGTCCACCACCGGCAGGCCGACCAGCAGCGCGGTGCTGGTGCGGCGCCACCGGAGCAGGTAGCGGGCGGTCAGTCCGAGGCCGAGCAGGATCCAGAAGGAGATCTCGGCCGCGACGATGAGAGTGACGATCACGTTCTGCTCCCGGACGTTTCGGTGGTGCTTCCAGCCTCGTGCGGGGGCGTGCCGCTGTCGTCGTCGCACGGTGCCGTACCGGCCTGCACCTTTCGATGTAGCGGGCTCCTTCGTGGACCGGAGCCGGGCCGGCCGCCGGGGATGATGAGATGGGGACGTGCCCCTCCCGTTCCCCGCGCTCCCCCCACGCCGACAGGACCAGCTGATCGCCCTCGCCGGGCTGCTCGGCGGTGCGGTGCTGATCGCCTTCGGGGTGTACGACCGGGCCGACCGGGTGCCGCCGTGGGTGGTGGCGCCGCCGCTGCTGGTGATGGCCGGGCTGGAGCTGGTCCGGCGGACCAGGCCGGTGCTCGCGGTGTCGCTCGGCGGGCTGGCCTTCGCGGCGAGCGTGTTCGCCGGCAACCTGGTGGCCACGCTGATCATGTACACCGACCTGCTGTACGCGGCGGTGATCTACGGCACCCCGCGGATGTCCCGGGTGCTGCACCTGTCCGGTGGGGCCACGGTGCTGGCGCTGTCCACCCTGGCGGCGGTCTACGGCGGCACCTCGTTGGCGCTGCTGATCGTGGTGGTCAGCACACTGGTCTTCCTGGGCCCGGTGTGGAGCGGCGACGTGGTGCGCAAGCACCGGCAGGAGGCGGAGGCCGAGCGGCTGCGGGCCGAACAGACCGCGCTGCTCTCGGAGATGGACCGGCGGGAGGCGATCGGCGCCGAACGGGCCAGGATGGCAAGGGAGTTGCACGACGTGGTGGCCAACCACCTGTCGGCGATCGCGATCCACGCCACCGGTGCGCAGTCGGTGGCCCGGCGCCGGAACCTGCCCCAGGACGATCCCCTGGTGGAGGTGCTGGCGGTGATCCGGGAGAACAGCGTCCAGGGATTGGCCGAAATGCGTCGGATGATCGGACTGCTCCGGGACAGTGGCGGGGGAGAGGTGGACGAGTCGTACGCGGCCCCCGACCTGGCCGCGGTGGACGCCCTGCTGGCCAAGGCCCGGGCGGCCGGCCGGGACGTCGGGCTGGACTTCGCGCTGGACGAGCGCGGCGAGCGCGGGGAGGTGCCGGTGCCGGTCGGGCTGGCCGCGTACCGGATCGTCCAGGAGTCGCTGACCAACGCCCTCAAGCACGCCGGGCCCGGACTGGTCAGCCTGCGGCTGGAGTTCGCGCCGGAGGAACTGCGGATCTCGGTCGACAGCCCGTACCGGGGTGGTCCGGGCCGTGAACTGCCCGGTGCCCGGGCCGGGTTGGTGGGCATGGCGGAACGGGCCGGGCTGCTCGGCGGCAGCTTCGAGGCCGGGCCGAAGGACGGGTACTGGAGCGTGCGCGCGGTGCTGCCGCGCGCCCGGGGGAACGAGGGGCGGGCATGACGATCCGGGTGCTGGTGGCGGAGGACCAGGCGGCGGTACGCGCGGCGCTGGTGATGATCCTGCGCGCCGAGCCGGAGTTCGAGGTGGTCGGGCAGGCCGCGGACGGCGAGGAGGCCGTCCGGCTGGCCCTGGAGCTGCGGCCGGACGTGGTGCTGATGGACGTGCAGATGCCCCGGCTGGACGGCGTCTCGGCGACCCGCGAGGTGGTCGCCGCCGGGGCCGGCCAGGTGCTCGTGCTGACCACCTTCGACCTGGACGAGTACGTCTACGGCGCGCTGCGGGCCGGGGCGTCCGGGTTCCTGCTCAAGGACCTGGAGGCGGACACCCTGATCGAGGGCATCCGCACGGTGGCGCGCGGGGACGGGATGCTGGCGCCCTCGGTGACCAGACGGCTGATCGGGGCCTTCGCCCGCCCCGAGCGGCCGGTCGGACCGGAGGCCCGGGCCGCGGTGGGGACGCTGACCGGCCGCGAGCGGGAGGTGCTGGCCTGTATCGGGGCCGGGATGTCCAACGGGGAGATCGCGGCCCGGCTGGAGATGGCGGAGGCGACCACCAAGACGCACGTCAGCCGGATCCTGGCGAAGCTGCGGCTGCGCAGCCGGGTGCAGGCGGCGATCCTGGCGCAGGACCTCGGACTGACCGTCTGATCACCTGTTTTAGGTCGGTTGCAGATCACACTCCCGATTGCTATTGCACGGGGGATTTGGGCATTAGAGTCCCGGAAAAACGAGCGATGCGGCTCTCTGGCGGCGACCCCTGCCCTGAGCCGCCTTCAGGGCCCGCCCGCGGGGCGGCGACGGCATCGGGAGACCCAGCCATGAGCAATGCGTCCAGCAAGCAGATCGCCGTGATCGGTGCCGGCCTGATGGGCGCCGGCATCGCCCAGGTGTCCGCGCAGGCCGGTCACCCGGTGGTGCTGCGGGACGTCACCGAGGAGGCGCTCCAGCGGGGCCTGGCCGGCATCCGCGCCTCCTACGAGAAGTTCGTCGCCAAGGGCAGGCTGAGCGCCGAGGACGCCGAGGCCGCGCTGGGCCGGATCACCACCACCACCGACCTGGGTGCCGTCGCCGAGGCCGACATCGTGGTCGAGGCCGTGTTCGAGGAGCTGGAGGTCAAGGAGCGCGTCTTCCGCGAACTCGACAAGCTCGCCAAGGACGGCGCCGTACTGGCCTCCAACACCTCCGCCATCCCGATCACCCGGATCGCCGCCGCCACCGGGCGCCCGGAGTCGGTCGTCGGCGTCCACTTCTTCTCGCCCGTCCCGATGATGAAGCTGGTCGAGCTGGTCCGCGGCTACAAGACCAGCGACGAGACGCTGGCCACCGCCCGCGCCTACGCCGAGGGCGTCGGCAAGGAGGTCGTGGTGGTCAACCGCGACGTGGCCGGCTTCGTGACCACCCGCCTGATCACCGCGCTGGTCGTCGAGGCCGCCAGCCTGTACGAGTCGGGCGTGGCCACCGCCGAGGACATCGACACCGCCTGCCGGCTCGGTTTCGGCCACGCGATGGGCCCGCTCCAGACCGCCGACCTGACCGGCGTGGACATCCTGCTGCACGCCGCCCGCAACATCTACACCGAGACCCAGGACGAGAAGTTCGCCGCGCCGGAGATCATGGCCCGCATGGTCACCGCCGGTGACCTGGGCCGCAAGAGCGGCCGCGGCTTCTACCCGTACGAGGGCAAGTGAGCCGACAGGGCTGAACGACCGGCCGGGCCGTGCGATCGGGGCATCGTACGGCCCGCTCCGCAGGGCCGGGTGAGTTTCCTCACGCCGGGTACCGCAGACGGGTGATTTGGGCGGTAATCGAGCGTAGGTGTGGGGCCGACCTGCGTATATTCCCTCGGACGGGTGAAGTTGCTTCAGATCTGGCCAAAACCAGCAACCTGCGGAGCCGGTTCACCGTCAGATGAGGGAACCCGGCATTCCGCCCGGGTCCGGGTGTGGGGCTTCGGCCCGCCCGTATGCACCCCCCGCTCCCGCTCCCGGCACGGCCGGGGCGGACCCGCCCCGCACCAGGCCGTCCAGGCGAAGGAGGAGAGCATGCGCATCACCGGCGACCACACGGCGCTGGCCATCGAAGGCCGCCTCGACGTGCGCACCGCCGCCGACGCGCGGGCCCGGCTGCACCAGGCCGTGGACGGCGGCCTCGGCGACCTCGTACTCGACCTCGGCCGGCTGGAGTTCTGGGACGCCACCGGGCTCGGCGTGATCATGGGCACCCACCGGCGGGCCGGCCGGATCGGCCGCCGGCTGGTGCTGCGCTCCGTCCCGGCCCAGCTGCAGCGGCTGCTGGTGGCCACCAAGCTGCACCGCATCCTGGCCGTCGACGGCGCCGCCGAGGCGCACGGGGTCGCTCTCTAACTCCGGCGGCCCCATGGCCCCCACCGCGCCGCGCGCCGGGACCGTGCGCCTGCGCACCCCCGGTCCGTCCGCGCAACGCCCCTGGTCAGCGCCGCGGACCGGCCGTCGGCCACGGACCGCTCTGCACGGCCGGGGCCGGATGTGCAAGAGTCTGCCCGTCAGAAGACGGCCGCCGGGGCTGCCTCCAGCCCGGCCGCGGCCGCCACCGGGACGTCAGCCGGGCGGCGCGGGGCGCCGACGGCCGAGCACGATGCGGAGCAGAACGTGGCACAGCCATCCGGGGAGTTCCGGCAGGAGGCCGTTCGCACCCGCGGCGGCGAACTGGTCTCCGGCGCCCTGCTGGTGGGCGTCGGCGCCCCGGACGGCTCCGAGGCCAGGACCTGTCCCGAGGAGTGGCGGCCCCGTCCGCGCCGGACCGGACGCAGCGAGCCCGCCCGCGGTCCGGTCGGCGGCGTCGGCCGCGCGGTCGGCCCGCTCGCGCTCGGCGCCGGGCCCGCCGATCTGCCGATGCTCGACCGCGAGACCGACACCGCCGAACTGCTCGCCCTGCTCGCCGAGGGCCGATCGATACGCCTGGTCGGCCAGGCCGGCTCGGGCCGCAGCGCGCTGCTGTCGGCCGTCGCCGAGGCCGCCGCCGACCTCGCCCCCGACGGCGTGGTGCAGCTCTGCGGCCACCGCCGGACCGGCGCCGACCTGCTCCAGGACCTCTTCGCGGCCACCCACCACGCCCCCGGATACCGCCCCGACCCCGGGCAGTTGGCCGTCCACCTCGCCGAGGTCGGCGCGATCGTGGTGATCGACGCCGCCGAGCCCTCCGGTGCCGAGCTGGAGGAGCTGCTCGCCGCAGCCCCCGGCTGCGCCTTCCTGATCTCCGCCGCCCCGGACGGCCCGCCGCCGCCCCCCGGCTCCCGGCTCCAGGACCACCTGGTGGCCGGACTCTCCCGCTCCGCCTGCCTGGCCCTCACCGCCCGGCTGGCCGGGCGGCCGCTGGACGTCACCGAGAAGGCCTGGGCGGTGGACCTCTGGTTCGAGTCCGAGGGCCTGCCGCTGCGTTTCGTCCAGGCCGCCGCGCTGCTGCGCCAGCGGGACGTCTCGGTGGACGCGCTGGTGGCCGCCGAGGACGACCGGATGGACGTCTTCGGGGCCGTCGACGAGCCCGTCCACGACGAGGACCCGGCGATCCGGGAGAACGCGCTGCGGCTCACCGTCCCGCTGCCCTCGGTGGCGGAGACCGCCTCGCCCGCGGTCCGGCTCGCCGAGGGGCTGAGCGAGCCCGCGCAGGCCGTGCTGCGGCTCGCGGTCGCGCTCGGCGGCGAGTGCCCCACCGCGCCGCACCTGCCGGCGCTGATCGACGTCGGGCAGGGCGAGGCCGCCCTCGCCGAACTCGCCGACGCCGGACTGGCGGTGTCCATCGGCGGGCACCACCGGCTGACCGCCGGCGCGCTCGACCTGCTCGTCCCGCACTGGCCCGCCCGGGGCTCCGTCGACGGGGCCGCCCAGCACTTCGCCTGGTGGGTGGGGCACGGCTCGGTGACGCTGGAACAGGTCGCCGCCGAGGCCGAGGTGATGGTCGGCGTGCTGCTCGCCGACCGCACCGCCGGACGGCACGACGCGGTGGTCCGGCTCGCCCGGGCGGCGGCGCCCGCGCTGGCGCTGTCGCTGCGCTGGGGCGCCTGGGAGCGGGTGCTCCAGCTCGGTCTGGAGGCGGCCCGCCGCACCGGTTCGGCGGTCGACCAGGCCTGGTTCCACCACGAGGCGGGCGTGCACGCGATCTGCGTCCGGCAGCCCTCCCGGGCCGTCGCCGAACTGGAGACCGCGCTCACCCTGCGGGCCACCGCGGGCGAGCAGCGCGGGGTGGCCGCCGCACGCCGGATGCTCGACCTGCTGCGCGCCGAGGGCCGGCAGCTGCCGGCCGCCGCGCCCGCCGCGGCGCCCGGCCGCGCCCCGGTGATCCGCAAGATCGCGGCCCGGGTGCCGGCCCGCCTGAAGTCCAGCAGGCGCCGCCGGGCGGCCGTGGTCTCCACCGCGGTGCTGACCCTGGGGGTCCTCGGCGCGGCGGTGGCGATGAGCTTCAGCGGGCCGGAGGAGGCCAGGGGGAAGGACCCGCACAACAACGGTCGGCTGGACGGCGGCGGCACCCAGGACCCGCCGTTCCCGCAGCAGTCCGGCACTGCCGGGCCGA
Source organism: Kitasatospora sp. NPDC054768 (assembly GCF_053612025.1). NCBI lineage: Bacteria > Bacillati > Actinomycetota > Actinomycetes > Kitasatosporales > Streptomycetaceae > Kitasatospora > Kitasatospora sp. NPDC054768. The sequence goes on along the minus strand of NZ_JBSHBN010000002.1, from coordinate 88,994 downwards.
CGACGGCCGGTGCCGGGCCGGGCGGTGCGCCGACGCAGGGGAGTAGCCCGGCGCCGTCCGCGAGCGCCAGTGCCTCGCACTCGCCGAGCGCCTCGCCGACGAGGAGGCCGAGCTCCTCGCCGGGGGCGGGCGGGTCGCAGGCCCCGCAGCAGCCGCCCGTACCGGGTCAGCAGCCGCCGGGTCCGAACCCCGGCGGTCCGGGCGCGGGTGGCACCGGCGGAGGCGGCACTCAGCCCGGTGGCGGCGGCACGGGCACCTCGCCGTCGCCGGAGCCGTCCACCACGACCGCCGGACCGAGCCCGTCGTCGAGCGGCTCGGCCGGTCCGACCGGCACGTCCAGCCCGTCGTCCGGTCCGTCCTGAGCGGTCAGAACAGCTTGAGCTTGTCGTCGTCGATGCCGCGCAGCTCGTCGTAGTCCAGCACCACGCAGCCGATACCGCGGTCGGTGGCCAGGACGCGGGCCTGCGGCTTGATCTCCTGCGCGGCGAAGATGCCCTTGACCGGGGCCAGCAGCGGGTCCCGGTTGAGGAGTTCGAGGTAGCGGGTGAGCTGTTCGACGCCGTCGATCTCACCGCGGCGCTTGATCTCGACGGCCACCGTGGCGCCGTCGGCGTCGCGGCAGAGGATGTCGACCGGGCCGATCGCGGTGGGGTACTCGCGGCGGATCAGCGACCAGCCGGCACCGAGCACCTCCATCCGGTCCGCGAGCAGCTCCTGGAGGTGTGCCTCCACGCCGTCCTTGATCAGGCCCGGGTCGACCCCGAGCTCGTGGGACGAGTCGTGCAGCACCTCCTCCAGCGTGATGATGAGCTTCTCGCCGGCCTTGTTCTCCACCGTCCAGACCCCGTCGGCCTCCTTGAGGGCGCACGGCGGGGACATCCAGTTGAGCGGCTTGTAGGCGCGGTCGTCGGCGTGGATGCTGACGCTGCCGTCGGCCTTGACCAGGATCAGCCTGGTGGCGGAGGGCAGATGGGCGGAGAGCCGACCGGCATAGTCGACTGAGCAGCGGGCAATTACGAGACGCACGGTCGACCACGCTAGCCCACCGGGGCCAGTTGATGCGATTCCGCGACGGCTGGGTGAAGAAAGCGCGAACCCGGCCAACATGGAGGTCCTGCGGTCCCGCCACCGCCCCGTCGAGGTCTGGCGCCCCCACCCGCAAGTCGCTACGGTGTGTGACGGCATGCTCGCGGGATCGCTGTCAACGGGGATGGAGACTTCAGATGAACGATCCGACGGGATCCGGCCAATCCGGTGCACCGCAACATATTTCCGAAGCAATCCGCAGGAATGACCGGCCTGCCGCGCCGTTGACTGCCACGCTGTTCTGAGCGCGTTCGGTATCCAGGACGTCACGTCCCGTGGTGCCGCCGCTGTCGCGAAGGTGCCGGAAACCCCTGTCCCTCGGTGTTCCGGACACCCCATGCGAATCCGCCACCCTCACTGTGAGCTTGACCTACGCACGACCACCCGGGCGCCGCGCGGGTGGACCGCGAGAGGAGAATCCATGTCGCTCGACGTCTCACCGGCCCTGCTGGAGAAGGCCGAGCGGGGCGAGGTCGACGAGCGGGAATTCGTCGACTGCGTCCGCGTCTCTTTGCCCTACGCCTGGGACCTGATCAGCTCGCTGGTCGCCCAGGCGAAGGTCGACGGCACCGACTTCGCCGACAACCAGGTGCCGCCGCCCGGCGAGCAGGCCCGCGGCCAGCTGCTGCGCGCGCTCGCCAGCGACGCCATCCGGGGCGCTCTCCAGCGCCACTTCGGGGTTCGGCTGGCCTTCCAGAACTGTCACCGGGTCGCGGTGTTCCTGCCGTCGGACGCCAACGAGGCGCGGTACGACCGCTTCACCTCGGTCCGGGAGCAGCTGCTCAACCAGTCCGAGGAACTGCGGGACTGCTGACCCCGCCGTAGCCCGCTGCGGCGCCGGCCGCCCCCGTCCCCCGGTGCGGGGGGAGGGCGGCGGCCCGGGCCCGTCCCCCCGCCCGGTACGTCCTCCCGCCCGGTACGTCCCCCCCGCTGGGCCCGTCCCCCCGCCGGGCCCGTCCCCCCGCCGGGCCCGTCTAGCCCAGCTGCGGCAGCACCTCCGAGCCGAGCCGGGCGATGTTGTGCAGGGTCGCCTCCTGGTCGCCGCTGCCCTCGGCGAGCAGGGCGAAGCGCCGGATGCCGGTGCGTTCGGCGGTGGCCAGCAGCCGGTCGGCGCACTGCCGCGGGGTGCCCACCGCGTGCAGGTCGCAGAGCAGCTCGGTGTACTGGCGCGGATCGCGCATCTTGCGCTCGCGGCCGTCCACGGTGCGGTGGGCGCCGAGCCCGTACTCGAACCAGCCGGGCATCGCGTTCAGCAGCGTGGACCGGGCCGCCGCGGCGCGGTCGTCGACCTGGGCCACCCCGGCCGCGACGTGTTGTCGGCCGATCCGGCGCAGCTGCTCCTCGCCGCGCCCGGCGGCCAGCCAGGCGGTCCGGTACAGCTCCAGCATCCGCAGCTTGTCGTCGTCCCCGGAGTGCATGCCGAGCAGCATCGGCAGGCCGCGCTCGGCGGCCAGCCGCACCCCGCCCGGCGAGGTGCAGGCGACCACCACGGGCGGCCCGGCCACCGGCCGTCCGGAGGCGGTGAGCTCCTCGCCGAGGCCCTCGTCGTCCCGGCGCTGGCGCGGGAAGCGCACCGGGCCGGTCCGCCCGCCGAGGCCCAGCCAGCTGCTCAGGCCCGGCCGCCGCACCGGTTCGGTGGCCCGCGGCACCACGGCGACCTCGGGGAAGGCGAACTGCGGGCCGTCCGCGCCCACCCGGGAGCCGCGCAGCCAGCGCAGCAGCAGGTCCAGCCGCTCCGGGAAGCCCTTCTCGAAGGCGTCCACGCCGCCGCCGAACACGTCCAGGTCGATCCACGGCCCGCCGCGGCCCACCCCGAGCGTGAACCGTCCGCCGGAGGTGAGGTGCAGCAGCGCGGCCTGCTCGCCGAGCCCCACCGGGTGGCGGGTGGAGAGCACGCTGACCGCCGTGCCGACGCCGATCCGGCGGGTGCGGCCGAGCAGCATCGCGGCGAGCGTGGCGGCGTCCGGACAGACCCCGTACGGCACGAAGTGGTGCTCGGCCAGCCAGACGCTGTCCAGCCCGGCGCGTTCGGCCTCGACGGCGGATTCGACGGTGCGCTCCAGCGCCTCGCCGTGGCTCTGCCCGGGGAACTGCGCGGACAGCAGGAACAGGCCGACCCGTACCGGACCGGTGGACGGCGGCAGCGCGCCCGCCCGCTGGGGCGCCGGCAGCGGCCGGCCCACGACGGCCGTGACCGGGGGGACGGACGTCAGCGTCGGACCGGGGGCGACCGGCCGGACCCCGACGGGCCCGCCGCTCTCGGCGCGGGCGCTGGTCTTGCTCATCGTTGGGCCTCCTCGGGTGCGCGCAGGGTCTGCGGGCCCCGCCTTCTCCCCTTGTGGGTATCCGATGTCATGTGCCAATGGCACGCGGAACTCCCGATTTCCCCGATGATCGGGTGGATCTCGGCAAAAACGCCGAAGTGCCGGACGGAGCCGTGGTAGTGGCCGTGCGGGGGGCCCGCCCGGCCGTAGGCTGGAACGATCCAGAGCCCAGGAGGAGAGGGAGTCCGCCGTGTCGCCGCGCCGCAACCGGATCAAGAGCGCCGCCCCGCACGAGAGCGCAGAGCCGACCGCCCCGGTCGGCGGTTCGCTGCGCCGCACCGAGAGCCACCAGGGCGAGGACTGGGTGGTTCAGACGGTCGCCGGGACGGCGGGACGGTTCTACCGCTGCCCGGGCTGCGACCAGGAGATCCCGCCGGGGGTGGGCCACGTGGTGGCCTGGCCGCAGTACGGCGCGGGAGTGGACGACCGGCGGCACTGGCACCGCGCCTGCTGGGGAGCGCGGGAGCGCCGGGCCTCCAACGTCCTGCGAGGCCGCGGCGCTCCGCGGTACTGACGGGTCCGGCCGGGTCCCGCTAGGCGTCGCGCTTCCTGAACACCAGCGCACCGCCGACCAGCGCCGCGGCCGTCCAGGCGAGGCAGATCAGGAAGCCGGTCCACGGCCCGTACGGCTGGCCGTGCTGCTCGTACACCAGCAGCATCCGCGAGCCCGCGTAGTCGGGGAAGTAGTGGGCCAGGGTCTTGACCTTCGGCACCGCCGAGAGGATCGGCGAGAGCAGGAAGAAGAACGGCACCAGCACGCCGAGCGCGAGCGTCTGGTTGTGCAGCATCGTGGTGACGCCGGCCGAGAACAGGCAGAGCATCGTCAGGTACAGCGCGGCCCCGAACACCGCCCGCAGCACGTTGGGCTCGCCGATCGTGGTGGAGTGCGTGCCGAGCAGCGACTGGCCGACGAGGAAGGTGACGAAGGCCGTCACCAGCGAGACCGCGAGGGCGAGGGCGCCGAGCACCGCCGCCTTGCCGGTGAGCAGGGTGGCGCGCTGCGGGACGGCGGCCAGGGTGACCCGGATCATGCCGCTGCTGTACTCGTTGCCGATCGCCAGCACCCCGAAGACGATGATCGCCAGCTCGCCGAGCATGATGCCGGAGAAGGACGTCCCGGTGGCGTCGAACGGGGACTGGTCGTCGCGGCGGAACTCGGTGAAGTTGTTGTTGGTGAGCAGGGACAGCAGCGCGCCGATGCCGACCGTGACGACGAAGGTCAGCGCGAGTGTCCAGACCGTCGAGCGGACGCTGCGGATCTTCGTCCACTCGGAGCGGAGGATCGCCGGGAAGGACGCCATCTCAGTTCTCCTCCTGCCGTGCGGTGGTGGTCGGCCGGGCGCCGTCCGCCTTCCAGCCGGCGCCCCACGCGGTGGGCGCGCCGGCCGCGTCCCGGCCCGGTCCGTCGCCCGCGTGGTACTCCACCGAGTCGGCCGTCATCTGCATGAAGGCCTCCTCCAGCGAGGCCTGCTGCGGGCTGAGCTCGTGCAGCACCACGCCGTGCCCGGCGAACAGCTCGCCGAGCCGCGCGATGTCCCCGTTGACCACCTCGTAGGAGCGGTCCGGGCCGGGCTCGGGCCGCAGGCCGGCCTCGGCCAGCACGTCGAGCAGCCGCTCGGGCTCCGGGGTGCGCAGTCGTACGGCGGAGCGGGAGTTGCGCCGGATGAACTCCGGCATCGGCAGGTCGGCGAGCAGCCGGCCGCGGCCGATGACCACCAGGTGGTCGGCGGTGACGGCCATCTCGCTCATCAGGTGGGAGGAGACGAAGACCGTCCGGCCCTCGGCGGCGAGGCGTTTCATCAGGTTGCGGATCCAGAGGATGCCCTCCGGGTCCAGGCCGTTGACCGGCTCGTCGAACATGACGATCTCCGGGTCGCCGAGCAGGGCGGAGGCGATGCCCAGGCGCTGGCCCATGCCGAGCGAGAAGCCGCGGGCCCGCTTGCGGGCGACCGGGGTGAGGCCGACCAGGGCGAGCACCTCGTCCACCCGGCGCACGGGGATGCGGTTGCTCTGGGCGAGCCAGAGCAGGTGGTCGCGGGCGGTGCGGCCGGGGTGGACGGCCTTGGCCTCCAGGAGCGCGCCGATGTACTTGAGCGGCTCGCTGAGCTGGCCGTACCGTCTGCCGTCGATGGTCACCCGGCCGGCGGTCGGGCGGTCGAGGTCGAGGATCATGCGCATGGTGGTGGACTTGCCGGCGCCGTTCGGGCCGAGGAAGCCGGTCACCACGCCCCGAGGGACCTGGAAGCTGAGCCGGTCCACCGCGAGCGTCCTGCCGTAACGTTTTGTCAGGTCGTGCAACTCGATCATTCGCGCTCCCTCACTTCCTTGCCAGGCTAGGACAAAGGGGGTATCGCGGCCCGCTGAGTGGGCCCGCCGGGCGTGCCGGAATAGGTTGGACGCATGACCCAGCTCCCCTCCGCAGTGTCGGTCCGCGAGAGCGGTACCGGAACACCACTCGTGCTGCTGCACGCCTTTCCGTTGAACGCCTCGATGTGGTCGTCCCAACTGGACACGCTGCCCGGCCTGACCGGGGACGAAGCGCGCGTGCTCGCCCCCGACCAGCGGGGGTTCGGCGGCACTGTGCTGGGCGCCGACGAGCCCTCGCTGGACCCGGTCGCGGACGACCTCGCGCTGCTGCTGGACGCGGCCGGGATCGAGCGCGCGGTGGTCGCCGGGCTCTCCATGGGCGGCTACGTGGCGCTGGCCTTCGCCCGCCGCCACCCCGACCGGCTGGCCGGCCTGCTGCTGGCCAACACCCGGGCCACCGCCGACACCGACGCGGTACGGGCCAACCGGGAGCGGATCGCCGCCGCCGTCACCGCGCGGGACAGCGTGCGGCTGCTGCTCGACGAGCAGGTCGCGGCCGGGCAGCTCGGGCCCGACTCGCAGCACCTGGTGGAGCGGGTGCAGACGATGGTCGCCGCCGCGCCGCCGGCCGCCGTCGCCTGGGCCCAGCGGGCCATGGCGGCCCGCCCGGACGCCCTGGACGTCCTGGCCGCCCTGCGGGTGCCGGTCTCCGTCGTGGCGGGCGCCCAGGACGCCCTGGTGGCGCCCGAGGAGGCCGAGCCGATGCTGCGGGCCCGGCCGGACGCCGAGCTGACCGTCCTGCCCGGGGTGGGCCACCTGAGCGCCCTGGAGGCGCCCGAGGCCTTCGACGCCGTCGTGCGCACCCTGCTCGCCCGGGTGGCCGCCGGATGAGCCAGGAGAGCCAGGACGCGGCGGCCTGGGACTTCTCCGCCCTGGAGGTGACCGGCCGGATGCCCGTGACCAACCGGGGCGAGGGGCTGGTCGAGCTCACCCTGGAACCGCTCGGCGAGGACTACTGGATGCGCCCGGGGGAGACCTTCATCGTCACCTCGTACGGCGACTACGGGCCCGGGCACCCCTTCGAGGTGCAGTACTGGCCGGACTCGGTGTCGGTCTGGTGCACCTCCTGGTTCGGCACCGTCTCCGACGACGAGGGCAACCAGCTCAGCAGCGGCTACCAGCGGCCGGACGGCGCCTACCCGCGGTGAGGGCCAGCGCCCGACCGGCCCGGGAGCGCCCGGCCCGCGCCCGCTCGGGACGGTGACGGCGCGAAAGCCGACAGGCCCTCACCCGGGCGGGTGAGGGCCTGCGGTGCTGCCGGGGCCTGCGTGCGTCAGCGCGACTGCTGGGCGGGCACGCCCAGGGTGTCGTCGGTCGGCAGCGAGGCGGCGGCCACGGCCGCGCCGGTCAGCGTCGCCAGCATCTCGCGGACGTTGGTCAGCTGGGCGTTGATGCTGTCGCGGCGGTTGGTGAGGGCCGCCAGCTCGCGCTCGGATTCGCTGCGGATGCGGTCCGCCTTGGCGTTGGCGTCGGCCACGATGTCCTCGGACTGGCGCTGGGCCGTCTCGACGGTCTGGCGGGCGCGGCGCTCGGCGTCGGTGCGCAGCTTCTCGGCCTCCAGGCGCAGCTGCTCGGCCCGGTGCTCGATCTCGGCCAGGCGCTTCTCGGCCTTGGCCTGACGGGCGGCCAGGTCCCGCTCGGACTGCTCGCGGCGCTTGGCCAGGTTGGTCTCGAACTCCAGCGCGGCCTGGGCGGCCTTGGTGCGGGTGTCCTCGAAGAGGGCGTCCGCCTCCTCGCGCTTGTTCTGGGCGTCCTTGTTGGCCTCGGCGCGCAGCTGGGCGGCGTCGCTCTTGGACTTGTCGACGATCCGCATCCCCTCGTCCTCCGCCTTGGCCTTGCGGTCCTTGGCGTAGTTCTCGGCCTCGGAGCGGACCTGCTGGGCGGCGGCCTCGGCCAGCTCGCGGTGCTGCTCGGCGGCGCGGTGCGCCTCGTCGCGCAGGTCCTTGGCCTCCTCCTCGGCGAGTCGCAGGATCTTCTCGACCCGGGCGCCGAGACCGGCGTAGGAGGGCTCCTGCTCCACGACCGCCGCCTGGGCGGACTGGGTCTCCAGGTGGAGCTCCTCGATGCGCTTCTCCAGCGCACTGATCCGGGTCAAGGCACTGTCACGGTCGGCCACCAGCTTGGTGATCCGCTCGTCGACCTGGGCGCGCTCGTACCCACGGCGCACCAGGTCGAAGCCGTGAGGGGAGTGACTGTCGCTCATGGGGTTCTGGGCTTCCTGTCGTCAAACCGCTGAGGTGGTTGAGGGAATCCTGACACGGTACCGGAGTGTCGACGGCGATATGCCGTTCTCTCACGGACAATGACCGCCAATGTCCGCTCAATCGGGTGGTGCGCTCTTGGAGCGATTGCCACCCGACCGGGGGGAGCCAACTCCGGCACCGGCCTTGGCGCCCCCGTCCTTCTTGGTGCTGCTTCCCCCGTTGGCCTGGGCGACCGGCGCCGGCGCCTCGAACGCCTCCAGGGCGGACAGCACGTCCTGGACCCTGGAGATCTCGGTGTTGATGTCCTTGCGGCGGCGCACCAGTTCGTCCAGCTCGCGCCGGCCCTCGTCGGTGACCCGCTTCGCCTCGGCCGTCGCCTCGGCGAGCAGCCGCTCGGCCTCCGCCTTCGCCAGCTCGATCTGCTCGTCCGCGGCCTCGTCGGCGTCCCGCAGCCGCTTCTCCGCCTCGGTGGAGGCCCGGTCCAGCCGCTCCTCGGCCTCGCTCTCCGACGACCGCAGCTTCGCCTCGGCCTTCTCGATGAGCGACTCGGCGCGGTCCGTGGAGTTGGCGAGCTTGGTCTCCGCCTCCTTCAGCAGGCCTTCCGCCTTGCGGACGGCCGACAGCCGGACCTTGCTGGCCTCCGCGGACGCCTCCGAGGTCAGCTCGCTCGCGCGCTCCTCGGCCGCCGCGACCAGCGCCGCCGCGCGGTCCTCGGCCTCGGCGACGGTGGCCACCGCCTGCTCCTCGGCCTCGGTCAGCTGCTCCTGGGCGGCCGTCACCAGCGCGTCCACCCGCTCGCCGGCCGACTTCATGGCCGCCGCGTTCTCCTTGCGGGCGCGCTCGTGCAGGGCCTCGACCTCGGCGTCGGTGCGCTCGCGCAGCTCCTCGGCGCGCTCGCGGATCGCCGTCGCGTCCCGGCGGGCCTCGGCGAGCAGGGCGTCCGCGTCGGAACGGCCCTTCTCGACCTCGGCCTGGCCGGCAGCCTCGCCGGCGGCGACCAGCCGGCCGGCCTCCTTGCGGGCGGCGGCGACCATCGCGTCCGCCTGCTCCTCCGCGGCGGCGGTGGTCGCCAGCGCGGTGGTCTGGGCGTCCTCGCCGAGCGCCTCGGCGTCCGCGAAGGCCTTCTCCAGGACGGACTTGGCGTGCTCGCGGGTGGCCCTGTCGAACTGCTCGGCGGCCTCCCGGGTCTTGGCGTCGTAGTCGTCGGCGCGGGAGTGGGTGGCGGAGTCGTACTCGTCGGCCAGGGTGCGGGTGGCGAGGGCGTACTCCTCGGCCTCGGCCCGCAGACCGGCGGCCAGCTCCTCGGCGTCGGCGATGCCGCGGGCACCCTGGGCCTCGGCCTCGGCCACCGTCCGGGCGGCCTGCGCCCCGGCGTCGGCGCGCAACTGCTCGGCGGCCTCCTGGGCGGCGCGCAGCTCGGCCTCGGCGTCCGCGCGCAGCTGCTCGTCGTAGGCCAGGGCCTCGGCGCGCTGCCGGCCGAGCTCGTTCTCGGTGGCCTCCCGCTCGGCGGCCAGCTCCAGCTCGGTCTGCTCGCGCAGGGCGGTGGTCTCGGCCTCCGTACGGGCCCGCAGGTCGGCGGTCTCGCGGTCGACGAGCTCGCGCTGCTCGGCGCTCTCGCGCTCCACCAGGCTGCGCAGCTCGGCGGCGTACGCGTCGGCGGACTCCCGCTGCTCGGTGGTCTCCCGCTCGGCGAGGACGCGCAGCTCGGTGGCGTCCTGCTCGGCGGCCTCGCGGACCTCGGCGGCCTCCTGCGCGGCGGCGGCCCTGAGCGCGGCGATCTGCTCGGCGGCGGCCTCGTGCATGCCCGCCACCGCCTGGCGGACCTCGGCGGCCTCCTCCTCGGCGACGGCCACCAGCTCGGCGCCCTCGGCCTTGGCGGCGGAGATCAGCTCGGCGCGGTCGGCCTTGGCCTGCTCCAGCTCGGCGGTGGCCTCGGCCCGGATGCCGTCGGCGGTGGCGCGGGCCTCGGACAGCTCGCGGCCGGCCTCGGCCCGGACGGTCGAGGCCTGCTCGTTGGCCAGGGCCAGTTCGGCGGCGGCCTTCTCGCGGGTGGCCTTGGCGTCCTTGGCGGCCTCGGCGCGGCGCTGCTCGGCGGTGGCCTCGGCGCGCTCCAGCGCCTCCTCGGCGGCGGTGCGCTGCTCGTCGGCGTAGGCGTCGGCCTGCTCGCGGACCTCGGTGGCGTGCTGCTCGGCGGCGTCGCGGACCTGGGCCGCGTGCTGGTCGGCCGCCTCGCGGACCTCGGCGGTCTCGGCCGCGGTGCGCTTGGTGAGGTCGGTGGCGTGCTGTTCGGCCTCGGTGCGGACG
>NZ_JBSHBN010000002.1:0-78618 GCF_053612025.1 Kitasatospora sp. NPDC054768 | reverse complement strand
GTGCGGACGCGGTCGGCGTAGGCCTCGGCGGTTTCGCGCTGCTGGGTGGTCTCCTGCTGGGCCAGGGCCCGCAGTTCCGCGGCGGCCTGCTCGGCCTTTGTCCGGGTCTGCGCGGCGTAGGTGTCGGCGGTGGTGCGCTGCTCGTCGGCGTAGGCGTCGGCCTGCTCGCGGACCTCGGCGACGTACTGGTCGGCCGCCTCGCGGACCTCGGCGGTCTCGGCCGCGGTGCGTTCGGTGAGGTCGGTGGCGTGCTGTTCGGCCTCGGTGCGGACGCGGTCGGCGTAGGCCTCGGCGGTTTCGCGCTGCTGGGTGGTCTCCTGCTGGGCCAGGGCCCGCAGTTCCGCGGCGGCCTGCTCGGCCTGTTCGCGGGCGGCCTCGGCGGCGTCCAGGTGCTCGGAGGTCTCCTCGCGCTCGCGCCGCAGCCCCTCGGCCGCCTCCTCCCGCTCGCGCCGGCTCTCCTCGCGCAGCGCGTCGGCGGCGGCCGCGGCCTCGGCCCGGGCCCGGGCGGCCTCGGCGTCGGCCTCCGTGCGCACCCGCTCGGCGTCGGCCACCGCGGCGTCCCGGACGGAGGCCGCCTCGGCCTGCGCCTCGGTGGTCAGGGCCTGTGCCGCGGCGGTCGCCCCGGCGCGCACCTGCTGGTCGAACTCGGTTGCCTCGCGCCGGAGTTCGGCGGTCTCGCGCTCGGCCGCGGCCCGGTTCTCGGCGGCCGCGGCCTTGGCGGCGGCGAGCGCGTCCTGGCCCTGCTGCTCGGCCGCCTCGGTGATCTTCCCGGCCTCGGCGCGGGCCCGGGTCAGGGTCTGCTCGGCCCGGCCCTGGGTCTCGGCGGCCTGCTCCTGGGCCTGCTCGCGCAGCCGCTCGATCTCCCCGGCGGCACCCGCGCGCAGCTCGTCCGCGTCGGCCTTGGCCTTGCTGAGCAGCTCCTCGGCGTTCTTCGCCGACTCCTCGATCTGGACCACGGCCTGGCGGCGGGCCTCGCCGCGCACCCGGTCGGCCTCGGCGGCGGCCTGGGCGCGCAGTTCCTCGGCCTCGGCCCGCAGCCGGGCCGCCTCGTCCTGCATCTGCTCGATCCGCTCGCGGATCGCGGCGGCGTCGTCCAGAGCGGCGTTCTGGGCCTGCTCGACGGCGGCCTGGGCCTGCTCGCGCAGCCGCTGCGCCTCGGCGGCGGCCTCCGCGCGGATCCGCTCGGCCTCGGCGGCGGCCTCGCCGCGGACGTTCTCGGCGTCCTGGTCGGCCCGGCCGAGCACCTCCTCGGCGGTCTTGGCGGCCTTGGCGAGGTGGACGGTGGCGTCCTTGGCGCCGGCCGCCCGGCCCGCCTCCTCGGCCTCGCCGCGCAGCCGCTGGGCGTCGGCCTCGGCCTGGGCCCGCAGCTCGGCGACGTCCCGTTCGGCCTGGGCCCGCAGTTCGGCGATCGCCGCCTCGGCCTCGGTCTTCAGCTCGGTGGCCACCGACTCGGCGGTGGCCCGCAGCCGCTCGCTCTCCTCCGCCGCGGCGGCCTTGGCGGCGTCGGCCTCGGCCTGCTTGGTGGCGGCCTCGTCGCGGACGGCCTCGGCCTCGGCGCGGATCGCCGAAGCCTCCTTGGTGGCCTGGGCGACCATCCGGGCCACCTCGGCCCGGGCGGTCTGCGAGCGCTGCTCGTTCGCGGCCTCGCCGTCGGCGACCCTGCGTTCGGCGGCGGCCTCGGCGTCGGCCTGGAGCTGTTCGGCGGCCTGCTCGGCCTGGGCGCGCAGCTCGGTGACCTCGTAACGGGTGCGCTCCGCCTCGGCGATCACCTCGGCGCGCAGCCGCTCTATCTCGGCCTTGGCCGCGGCGAGCTGCTGCTCGGCCCGGGCCTGCTCGGCGGCGGCCTGCGCCTTGAGCCGGCCGATCTCGGCCTGGGCACCGGCCAGCTGGCCCTCGGCGGCGGCGTGTGCGGCGGCCAGCTGCTGCTGGGCCTCGCCCCGGGCGGCGTCCACGTCGGCGGCGGCCTGGGCGCCGGCCTGCTGGGCCTGCTCGGAGGCGGCGCGCAGCAGGCGCTCGGCGTCGTTCTGGGCCCGCTGCAGGGCGGCCTCGGCGGCGGCCTGGGCCTCACCGCGGGCGGCGTCCACGTCGGCGGCGGTCCGGGCGCGGGCGTGATCGGAGAGGGCGACGGCCTCCGCACGGGCGGCGGCGACCATCCGCTCGGCCTCGGCGCGGGCCTCCTGGAGCAGCCGCTGGGCCTCCTGCTCGGAGCCGGCCCGGGTCTGCTCGGCCCAGCCGTTGACGTGCTGCTCGGCGGAGCGGCGCAGTTCGGTGAGCTCGTCCTCCAGCTGGCGGCGGCGAGCGGCCAGGTCGGCCTCCAGCCGGGCGGTGCGCTCGGCGGCCTCGGCCATGATCCGCTGGGTGGCGGCCTGGGAGTCGCGCAGTTGGCGCTCGGCGTCGGCGCGCAGCTGCTGGGCCTGCATCTCGGCGGTGCGGAGCATCTGCTCGGCCTGGCCGGAGACGGCGTCGAAGGCGCGCGGCTGGGCGAGCATGCGGCGGGACTCGTGCAGTTTCGCCCGCAGTACCTCCACCTGGTAGGCGAGGTCCTCGGCATGCTCGACTGCCTTGTCCCGCTCCTTCCGAGTCCGACCCATCTCGGCCTCGAACTGGGAGAGGTGATCGTCAGCCTCGTAGCGGTCGTTGCCCCGCACTCCGCGGTCCCATCCATCTCCTGGTCGCGTCCTCGACCGGGCCGGGGCCGGGCTCCGGTATCCCGGGCGCCGGTCCGACTGGTCCTTGCATCCGCAGCCGGTGGACGGCTCCCCGCCATGTCGGGGCCGCCCGCCGCGGTCGTCGGAGTCCGGGGCGCGGGAGCGCGGGGATGCCGCGTTCCCCCGTCCGAGTGGACTCCTGGGCGAACTCTTGCCTTGTGGAGAATGGTGACAGATCCGTCTTGCGACTGTTCAGCCGTGCCCGCGTAATGGACTCCCCTTGCGACGGGCCGACCACCGGAGGGCGGACGGGCCTGTCTTCGGCCGTGCCCGTCGCCTCCGTCCCCCGGAGCCGTCGCGCACCTGGGCATTGTAGTGGGAGCGCACTGCGGGGGAATGGCCGCAGGGGTGTTTTCCGGCTCTTCCCGCCAGGTTACTGACGGGTCATGACCGGCGGGCCGTCGGTCGCCGCCGGGGCGGGGCCCGCCCCGGGGCGGGCCGGGAGGGGATCAGTGCTCGTCGTGGCCCTGCTGCGCGGACGTCACCAGCTCGGTCAGGACGCCCCCGCAGTCCTTGGGGTGGAGGAAGGTGATCCGCGACCCCATCGAGCCGATCCGCGGCTGGTCATAGAGGACCCGGACGCCCTTGTCCCGGATGGCCTCGGAGTCGCCGTCCACGTCGGCGGTGCCGAAGGCGATGTGGTGCACGCCCTCGCCGTTCTTCTCCAGCCACTTGGCCACGGTGGAGTCGGGCCGGGTGGGCTCCAGCAGCTGGAGGTAGGAGGCGCCGCCGTCGTCGGTGCCGTTGATCCGGAGCATGGCCTCGCGGACGCCCTGCTCCTCGTTGACCTCGGAGTGGAAGACCTCGAAGCCGTAGGTGGCGCGGTAGAACTCGACCGTCTTGTCGAGGTCTCGGCAGGCGATGCCGATGTGGTCGATGCGGGTCAGCACGACGGCCTCCGGGGTGGGGAAGGGCGGTGGGAAAGGTGCACCAAGTGCAGCGCATGGCCCGCGCCGTACGCCAGTACCCGGCGTGCGAGCCTGCTCACACGGCGGGCGGTTCACCCGGAGCGGGTCGGCACGGTGTTGACTGGAGGGTGCCAGTGCGCTCGATCACACCGTCGTTCCGGTGACGGGCGGGTAACAGGTCAGTACATTGAGCGCATCCTCACCTGGCCACGACGTGCGAAGGGGCCCGTCCCATGACCAACACCACCTCTGTGATCGTTGCCGGTGCGCGGACCCCGATGGGCCGCCTGCTGGGCTCCCTCAAGGGCTTCTCCGGCGCCGACCTCGGCGGCGTCGCGATCAAGGCCGCTCTGGAGCGGGCCGGGATCACCGGCGAGCAGGTCCAGTACGTGATCATGGGCCAGGTGCTCCAGGCCGGCGCGGGCCAGATCCCGGCCCGCCAGGCCGCCGTCAAGGCCGGCATCCCGATGAACGTCCCGGCGCTGACCATCAACAAGGTCTGCCTCTCCGGCCTCGACGCCATCGCGCTGGCCGACCAGCTGATCCGCGCCGGGGAGTTCGACATCGTGGTGGCCGGCGGCCAGGAGTCGATGACCAACGCCCCGCACCTGCTGCCGAAGTCCCGCGAGGGCTTCAAGTACGGCGCGATCGCGATGCTCGACGCGATGGCCCACGACGGCCTCACCGACGCCTACGAGAACATCCCGATGGGCGAGTCCACCGAGAAGCACAACACCCGCCTGGGCATCCCGCGCGAGGTGCAGGACGAGATCGCCGCCGCCTCCCACCAGCGGGCCGCCAAGGCGCAGGCCGACGGGGTCTTCGACGCCGAGATCACCCCGGTCGCCATCCCGCAGCGCAAGGGCGAGCCGGTGCTGTTCAGCCAGGACGAGGGCATCCGCGCGGACACCACCGTCGAGGGCCTGGCCAAGCTGCGCCCGGCCTTCGCCAAGGACGGCACGATCACCGCCGGCACCTCCTCGCAGATCTCCGACGGCGCCGCCGCCGTGGTCGTGATGAGCAAGGCCAAGGCCGAGGAGCTGGGCCTGACCTGGATCGCCGAGATCGGCGCCCACGGCAACGTGGCCGGCCCGGACAACTCGCTCCAGTCGCAGCCGTCCAACGCGATCAAGCACGCGCTGGCCAAGGAGGGCCTGGAGGTCGCCGACCTCGACCTGATCGAGATCAACGAGGCCTTCGCGGCCGTCGCCCACCAGTCCATGAAGGACCTGGGCGTCTCCTCCGACATCGTCAACGTCAACGGCGGCGCCATCGCGCTCGGCCACCCGATCGGGATGTCCGGCGCCCGCGTGGTGCTGACCCTGGCGCTGGAGCTGCAGCGCCGCGGCGGCGGGGTCGGCGCGGCCGCGCTGTGCGGTGGCGGCGGCCAGGGCGACGCGCTGATCGTGCGCGTCCCGAAGGCCTGACCCGGCCGATCGCTCCAGGGCTGCGGACCGCGAGTGGCGGTCCGCAGCCCCTTTCGGCATTCGACGGCATTGCGCTAGGAGCTCCTGATGATCGATGTCGCCACGCTGGTCGAGCAGGCCCGGGAGGGCCGGCCGCGGGCGGTCGCCCGGCTGATCACGCTGGTCGAGAACGCCGCGCCGCAGCTGCGGGAGGCGATGGCCGCGCTCGCGCCCCACACCGGGCGGGCGTACACGGTGGGCCTGACCGGCTCGCCCGGGGTCGGCAAGTCCACCTCCACCTCGGCGCTGGTCTCCGCCTACCGGCGGCTCGGCAAGCGGGTCGGGGTCCTGGCCGTCGACCCGTCCTCGCCGTTCTCCGGCGGCGCGCTGCTGGGCGACCGGGTCCGGATGCAGGACCACGCCACCGACCCGGAGGTGTTCATCCGCTCGATGGCCACCCGCGGCCACCTCGGCGGGCTCTCCTGGGCGGCGCCGCAGGCGCTGCGGGTGCTGGACGCGGCCGGCTGCGAGGTGATCCTGGTGGAGACCGTCGGGGTGGGCCAGTCCGAGGTCGAGGTCGCCGCCCAGGCCGACACCACCGTGGTGCTGCTGGCCCCCGGGATGGGTGACGGCATCCAGGCCGCCAAGGCCGGGATCCTGGAGATCGGCGACGTCTTCGTGGTCAACAAGGCCGACCGGGACGGCGCCGACGCCACCGCCCGGGAGCTCAACCACATGCTGGGCCTCGGCGAGGCCCGGGAGCCGGGGGACTGGCGTCCGCCGATCGTCAAGACCGTCGCGGCCCGCGGCGAGGGCGTGGACGAGGTGGTCGAGGCGCTGGAGAAGCACCGGGCCTGGCTGGAGGAGCACGGCGAGCTCGCCGCGCGGCGCCGCCGCCGGGCCGCCGAGGAGATCGAGGCGATCGCCCTGGCCGAACTGCGCGCCCGGATCGGCGACCTGCGCGGGGACCGGCGCCTGGCCGTCCTGGCCGAACGGGTGGCCGAGGGCGCGCTGGACCCGTACGGCGCGGCCGACGAACTGGTCGCCGGCCTGACCGCGAGCTGAGACGCGGTCCGCCCCGCCGCGACGGTGGTCGTGGCGGGGCGGTGCGGTGCGGGGGCGGCGCTACGGCTTGCCGCGCAGGCCGCGGAGGTGTTCGGCGATGGGGGCGAGGGCCTGGTACATGTCGTCGAGCTGCTCCGGGGTGAAGCGGTCGATGAAGTGGGCGCGGACGCTGCGCACGTGGTCCGGGGCGACCCGCTGCATGGTCTCCCAGCCGTGTTCGGTGAGGTGGGCGTAGAGGCCGCGGCGGTCGCCGGGGCACTCCTGGCGCAGGACCAGGCCGGCGTTCTCCATCCGGGTGATCTGGTGGGAGAGGCGGCTCTTCGACTGGAGGGTGGCGGTCGCGAGGTCGGTCATCCGCATCCGGCGGTCCGGCGCCTCGGAGAGCACCACCAGGATCTCGTAGTCGTTGATCGCGAGGTTGTGCGGCTGGAGTTCGCGGCTGAGCTGGTAGTCCAGCAGCTTGGCGACCTCCAGATGGGCGCGCCACATCCGCTGCTCCCTGGCGGTCAGCCAGGGAGTCTCCTCCTCGGGCTGCGGCGGAGGGGTGTCCGCAGTGTCGATCGTGTGCGTATCCATGCTCCCCAGCATAGCCGATTTAGTTCAATCTTGTACAAGTTTACAGACCGAAACGTCGGCCGAGGTCGCCCAGGTTACCGAGCCCGGGGATGTTGGGATTCCCGCCGCCGTGCCCGGCCGTGCCCGGCTGGGACGGCACGCCGCCCATCGGCACGCCCGCCTCGGCCCCGACCGCGCCGACCGACCGCTCGGCCAGGAGTTTTTCACTCGATTGCAGCAGCACCTGGCCGGCGCCGATGAACTCGAACTGGTGCTCCTCGCCGGAGGCCCCGCCGAAGCCGGTCAGCCGGCGCAGGCCGCCGATCAGCCCGTGCATGTAGTCGTGGTCGTAGTGGTGGCACGGCGCCGGGCAGTCCGCCCAGCCGACCAGCGCCTGCGGGTCGACCCGGATCGGCGGCTCGACGAAGTGCACCGGCCCGTTGGAGGCGGCGACGAAGCGGCCGGTGCCGATCAGGGTCAGGAAGCCCGGGATGATCGACTGCTTGAGCCGCAGCGTCGGGTCGAAGGCCAGCAGGTTGCCGGAGCGGACGGTCAGGTTGCCCTCGTCCAGGTCGTACGAGTTGAGGTCGAACGCCCGGTCGGCCAGCAGCAGCTTGCCCCGGCCCTCGGCGACCACCCAGTCCGCCGCGTGCATCGGCGAGTTGAAGTGCTGCCCGAGCATCCGGTCGACCGCCCCGGCGCCGACGCCCTTGAAGGTGATGTCGCCGTAGTAGGCGACCATCTTGCCCTTCTGGAGGAAGTACGAGCCGTTCAGGTCGACCGAGAAGGCGTACGGGTTGACGTTGTCGCCGGCCGGCAGGCTGTGGGCGTCCCACACCACCGGCCCGGCGCCGCCGTGGCCGGTCGGCAGCGGGGCCACCGGTCCGCCGAACTGCTCCTGGGCGTACGGCTGTTGCTGCTGGTGCGGCTGCTGGTGCGGCGGCGGGGCCTGCTGGCCGTACGGCTGCTGCGGCGGCGGGGGGTAGCCGCCGGGCGGGGGCGGCGGGTAGCCCTGCGGCGGGCCGTAGTTCGGCGGGGGCGGCGGGACCGCGAAGCCGGGCTGGGTCGGCTGGTTGTGCGGGGAGCCGTACGGGGGCTGCGGCGGGTGGGACATCAGAGCTTCTCCTCGCTCGCCTGGACGTACACCGCGCCCTGCCCGGACAGTTCCAGCTGGAACGCCTCGCCCGAGCCGCGGCCGATCATGTCGCGCCAGCCCAGCGCCGTGGACAGCTTGTTGCGCACGTCGCCGCGGTGCGCCACGTACGCCTGGGGGTCGACGTGCACCGACTGGCCGGGGACGATCGGCAGCTCGAAGACGCCGCCGTGGGCCATCACCGCGACCGCGCCCTGGCCCTCCAGCTTGGTGGTGAACAGGCCCTGCCCGGTGACCTGGCCGCGGACCATGCCCATCACCCCGCCCTGCGAGCCCATGAACATGGTGGACTGCCGCAGCGTGCCCTCGAAGGCGAGCAGCCGGTCCGCCTCGACGTAGAGGGTGTCGCCGAACAGGTCGATCACGTGGACGTGGTGGCCGCCGTGGCCGAACATCACCCGGCCCTGGCCCTCGACGGTCATCAGCGGGGTGTCCTCGTTGGCCACCCGGCGGCCGATCATCGACATCACGCCGCCCTGCCCGCCGGTGATGTTCGGCGTGAAGCGGACGTCGCCGCTGTACGCGAGCATCGCGCCGCGCTGGCTGAACAGTCGCTGCCCGGGTAGCACCTGGGCCTCGACCATCTTGCCGTTGATCTTCGTGAAGCCCATCAGACGTCGCCCCCGACGGTGACCTTCTCGGAGGGCTGGACGTACACCAGGCCCTCGCCGGTGAACTCGATCTGGACGGCCTCGCCGCCGCCCTCGCCGATGATCGTCGTCCAGCCCGCGCCCGACTTCAGGCTGCGCTGCAGGGTGCCGGTGTGCGCGACGTACGCGCCCGGGTCCACCCGCAGCGGCATGCTCTTGTCGACCCGCAGGATGACGGCCGGCCCGTTGGAGGTGACGGCCGCCCAGCCGTGGCCCTCCACCTTGGTGGTGAACAGGCCGTTGCCGGAGGACATGCCGTTGAGCCCGGTGAAGCTGGTGCCGGTGTGCAGGGTCGACTCGGTGCAGAGCAGGTTGTCCGATTCGACGTACAGCGTCTCGCCGTTCAGCCGGACCAGATTGATCTCGGTGGCCTTGTCGGCGAAGTAGCAGGTGCCCTGTCCCTTCACCTCCATGACCGTCATCTTCTCGCCGGTCAGCCGGCGGGTGACCATGCCGCGCAGGCCGTCCCCGCCGCCGGTCAGTTTCTTGAAGGCCATCTGCCCGGTGTAGGCGACCATCGAACCGTTTCGCGCCTTGACGGCGTCCCCGCCCAATTCGACGGCGAGCACGCGCGATCCCTGGAGTCTGAACTGTGCCACGGCCGCAATCTAGCCGCTGCGGCCGTGGCCCGGGGAGGGTGCGCGGGCCAACTGGTACCAGCTTGCGACAAACGCGCCGGTCAGGCCGGGGCGCGCGCCCCGCTCAGGCTCGGGCGTGCGCCCCCTGTCCGGGGCGCGGAACAGTGCCGGCCGCCTGCTCGACCTCCAGCAGCGAGGCCGAGTGGCGCTCCGCCTCGAAGGCCACCACGCCGCCGCGCAGTCCGAACAGGCGCTTGGAGAGCATGATCCAGAGCACCGCCGCGATGTTCAGCACCAGGGTGCAGACCTTGAGCGCGCTGACGTGGTGGCTCAGCTCGTAGCCCTCCAGGGGGAGGAAGGCCGCGGTGGCGACCACCGTCAGGTACTCGGCCCAGCGCTTGTTCAGCCACAGGCCGACCGCTTCGACGATCTCGATCACCGCGTAGGCGATCAGGGCACCCGCGACGATCAGCAGGGTGCTCTTCTTGAAGTCGAAGGTCTTGCGGATGGTCTCGACGATCGGGGCGTGTTCGAGGTCCCAGTGGAAGTGGTCGGTGACCGGCCTGAAGACCGTGAGGTTCTCGTCGAACACCCGGTGCACCGCGTCCTGGCTGTTGGAGAACTTCCACACGGCCCAGGCGACGACGATGATCAGCAGCCCGCGCAGCACCCGTTCGACGGCCAGGAAGCGCAGGATGAACAGGTCCCGCAGCGCCTTGCCGCGCGGCACCAGCGGCGCGTCCTCGGCCGGTCCGGAGCCGTGCGGGTCGCCCAGCGCGAAGTCGCCGCAGCGCAGGCAGCGCCAGGCGTCGCCGAGGGCGGTGGAGGCGTGCAGCCGGGAGGCCAGTTCGGGTTCCGTCGGCGCGTAGGTGGTGTGACCGCGCCTGGCGCAGGTCCTGCGGTCCCAGTCGAGCTTGAGCATGTGGCGACTACCCCCGTGTGCGATGCGTCGGCGCCCGGATCGGTGGGCGCGCGGGCAGCAGGATAGGGGTTCCCGGTGACGGGCGGTCGCGCTCGGAGGCGTTCCGGCACACAGCTGTGACAGGGCGGGCGGGCGCTGTGAGATCGGGCACGGTGGCCACCCCCGGCCGGGGGTCCCTACGTGTGCTCGGCGATAATGGCCGGAAGGCTTGTGAGTTGCTTCACAAGCGCGCCCGCGCCGCCGACCCCGTATTGAGGTATCCATCGTGAACAGCAGCGCCGTCCACCGCCTGCGCCTGGTCTCCGGCCCCGAAGGGGTCTCCTTCATCCTGCTGCTGATCTGCTCGGTGCTGAAGCGGACCACCTCGTTCGACGCCGTCCCGGTGATGGGCATGGTCCACGGCGTCCTGTTCATCCTCTACGCGGTCTTCTGGATCCAGGCCTGGCAGGCGCAGAAGTGGGACGCCAAGCGCGGCGTCCTGATGTTCGTGCTCGCGGTGCTGCCCACCGGCGGCTTCTTCGCCGAGCGGATGCTCGCCCGCGAGGAGCGGGGCGAGCCGAAGCCCGCCACCGCCTGAGCCCCGGCGTCATCGTGGACGGTCGACAGGCTGCCGCGGCCTCCTCTCCCAAAGGGCCGCGGCAGCCTGTCGCCGTTTCTTACCGGGGGTGGCTCGGGCCGGTCCTGCCGGCGGTTCGCGCCGGGGCCGGTCGGGGCGTGTCGGGCCCGCCCTAGTTGACGTTCACCGCGCTCCAGGCCGCGGCGACCGTGTTGTACTCGGTGCTGCTCGCGCCGTACAGGTCGGTGGCGGCCTTCAGGGTCGCGGTGCGGGCGGCCTTGTAGTTGGTGGTGGAGGTCATGTAGACGGTCAGGGCGCGGTACCAGATCGCGGCCGCCTTGGTCCGGCCGATGCCGGTGACCGTCGAGCCGTTGGAGGTCGGGCTGTTGTAGCTGACCCCGTTGATGACCTTCGACCCGCTGCCCTCGGCGAGCAGGAAGAAGAAGTGGTTGGCGACGCCCGAGGAGTAGTGGACGTCCTTGTTGCCGACGGTGGAGGACCAGTAGTCGGCCGAGGCGCCGTCCTTGGAGGGCTTGTCCATGTAGCGCAGCGGGGTGCCGTTGCCGTTGATGTTGAGCTTCTCGCCGATCAGGTAGTCACCCGGGTCGGCCGACAGGTTCGCGGACCACTCGACCATGGTGCCGAAGATGTCCGAGGTGGCCTCGTTGAGGCCGCCGGACTCGCCCGAGTAGTTGAGGTTGGCGGTGGCGGAGGTGACGCCGTGGCTCATCTCGTGGCCGGAGACGTCGATCGCGGTCAGCGGGTGGGTGTTGCTCGCACCGTCGCCGTACGTCATGCAGAAGCAGGAGTCGTCCCAGAACGCGTTGACGTAGTTGGTGCTGTAGTGGACGCGGCTCGCGGCGCCGACGCCGTTGTTCTTGATGCCGTTGCGGCCGAAGGTGTTCTTGTAGTAGTCCCAGGTCGCCCCGGCGCCGTACTGGGCGTCGACCGCGGCGGACTCGCGGTTGGAGGGCAGGCCGTTGCCCCAGGAGTTGGTGGTGTTGCTGAAGAGCGTTCCGCTGCCCGAGGTGCCGCCCTTCAGGTCGGTGGTGGACTGGTTGCCCCGGGAGGCGTCCTTGAGCTGGTAGCTCGAACCGCTCTGGGTGGTGGTCAGCGTGACGGTGCCGACGTTGACGCCCTTGCCGGTGCCGGTGGCGGTCTGCACCTTCTCGTCGCTGGCGAGCACCTGGCCGGTGGCGGCGTCGGTGATCACTTCCTGGCGGCTCGGGGTGCCGTCCGAGCGCTGGCCCGAGACCACCGTGCGGTGGGCCAGTCGCGGGGTGCCGTCGGCGGCCCAGACGGCCAGCTCGGGAGCGCCGGCGCCGTCGACCCGGCTGAGCGCCGCCTCGTCGGCGTCGGCGGTGATGCCGACGGTCGCCCGCACCGCGGCGGTGGCCGCCTCGGCGGCCTGCGGCGCGGCGAGGCCCGGGGTGAGGCTGGGCACCGACAGCCGGCCGGCGAAGGCCTGGTCGACGGACTTCACCGAGCCGTCGGCCTTCTGGTGGACGACCAGGTCGCCGCCGATGACCGGCAGGCCCGCGTAGGTCCGGTCGTACCGCAGGTGGCGGGTGCCGTCCTTGTCCACCACCACGTCCTTGGGCACCAGCTTCTCCTGGCCGCCGAGGGCGAGGGCCTGGGCGACCGGGGCGCTCTGCCCGGAGGCCAGCGCCAGCAGCGCGGACTGCTGCTGGGCCGGCGAGGGGGCGGCGGCCTGGGCGGGGGCGGCGGCGATCTGGATGACGCCGGCCAGCAGGGCGGTGGCGGAGAGTACGGCTCCGACAGTCAGCTTTCGCTTCACGTGCGGGGGTTCCTTCCACGAGACCCGCGGGTGCGTGCGGGTGCGCCGCGTACCGGGGCGCCGGGGTTGGCGCCTTGGGGCGGTAGGGCGCGGACGTGCCGGTCCCGTGCGGTTCCTGACGCTCCGCCGGGTGTGGGTGGGGGCGGCGGAGGGTCGGACGGGACTTGGTCAGAAGCATGACAATCGTTGGCAGGGATGGACAGGGTGCCTCCGGGGATTGGCCAGGAACCGCCAATCCCGGTACGGATGGTTCGATTGCCGCCCACTGCCCGGTTTCGGCGGTTCGTCCCCCTGGCGGGACTCCGCCAGCCGCCCGGCCTTGACAGCCCTCCGCAACGGCCGGACGCCCGGGCCCTCCCGATGGAGGTCCCGGGCGTCCGGTGCGCCTGTGCGGTGCGTCAGTTGACGTTGACGGCGCTCCAGGTGGCGGCGACGGCGCTGTACTCGGCGCTGCTCGCGCCGTACAGGTCGGCGGCGGCCTTCAGGGTGCCGGTGCGGGCGCCCGCGTAGTTGGTGGTGGAGGTGAAGTAGGTGGTCAGCGCCTTGTACCAGATCTGCGCGGCCTTGTCCCGGCCGATGCCGGCGAGGGTCGAACCGTTGGAGGTCGGGCTGTTGTAGCTGACGCCGTTGATCGTCTTGGCGCCGCTGCCCTCGGCGAGCAGGTAGAAGAAGTGGTTGGCCACGCCGGAGGAGTAGTGGACGTCCTTGCTGCCGACGGTGGAGGACCAGTAGTCGGCCGAGGCGCCGTCCTTGGACGGCTGGTCCATGTAGCGCAGCGGGGTGCCGTCACCGTTGATGTCGATCAGCTCGCCGATGAGGTAGTCCGGCTTGTCGGCGGGCAGGTTGGCGTAGAACTCGACCATGGAGCCGAAGATGTCCGAGGTGGCCTCGTTGAGGCCGCCGGACTCGCCCGAGTAGTTGAGGTTGGCGGTGGCGGAGGTGACGCCGTGGCTCATCTCGTGGCCGGCCACGTCCAGCTCGGTCAGCGGGTGGGTGTTGCTCGTGCCGTCGCCGTAGGTCATGCAGAAGCAGGAGTCGTCCCAGAACGCGTTGACGTAGTTGCGGCCGTAGTGGACCCGGCTCGCGGCGCCGACGCCGTCGTTCTTGATGCCGTTGCGGCCGAAGGTGTTCTTGTAGAAGTCCCAGGTGGCGGCCGCGCCGTACTGGGCGTCCACCGCGGCGGACTCCGCGTTGGAGGCCAGGCCGTTGCCGAAGCTGTTGGTGGTGTTGGCGACCAGGGTGCCGGAGCCGGAGGTCTTGCCCTTCAGGGTGTAGGTGGCCTGACCGCCGCGGGTCGCGTCCTTCAGCTGGTACGAGCCGCCGCTCTGGGCGGTGGTCAGCGGGACGGTGCCGACGAAGACGCCCTTGCCGGTGCCGGAGGCGGTCCGGACCTGCTCGTGGGTGGAGAGCACCTGGCCGCTCGCCGCGTCGGTGACCAGCAGCTGGCGGCTCGGGGTGCCGTCGGCGCGCAGGCCCTCGACCGTGGTGCGGTATGCCAGGCGCGGGCTGCCGTCGGCGGCCCAGACGACCAGTTCGGCCTTGCCGGCCTGGTGGACCTCGGTCAGCGGGGACTCGTCCTCGTCGGCGGCGATGCCCACGGTGGACTGCACGGCGCCGGCCGCCTGGGCGGCGGCCTGGTCGGCGGGGATCTGCGGGGTGAGGCTCGGCAGCGCGAGGGTCGCGCCGGTCGCCTTGTCCACGGAGGTGGTCGAGCCGTCGGCCTTCTGGTGCACCACCAGGTCCCCGCCCAGGACCGGGAGGCCGGCCAGGGTGCGCTCGTAGCGCAGGTGGCGGGTGCCGTCGGCGTCCACCACGGCGTCCTTGGCCACCAGTTGCTCCTGGCCGCCCAGGGCCAGGGCGTGCGCCACCTTGCCGGCCTGGCCGTTCGCCAGGGCGATCAGGTCGGCACGCTGCTGCGCGCCCTGGGAGTGCGGGGCGGGGTCCGCGACGGCCACGGCGCTCACCTGGACGACGCCGGTGAGCAGGGCGGTGGCGGAGAGTACGGCGACTGCGGCGAGCTTTCGCTTCACGAACGAGTCCTTCCGGGAAACCGCGAGCGGACGCGGTCGCGCGGCGTTCCGGGGGCCGGGGGCCGGCACCTGAGGGGCGGAACGAGCGCTGACGTGCAGGTCCCCGTGCGGTCGGAGCGGCTGTGCCACCAGTGGGTGGGGGTGGTGGCTACCGAACGGGTTGGCCGAAAGCATGACAATCGAGCAAATCAAATGACAGGTCTTGCTCATGAATTGGCCAAGTCCCGCCACGGCGGAGGGATGTGAACGGGTGGACAAAAGGGAGGAATCACCCGGCCTTGCGGCGGGTTGCTGTCCGAACCGAGGCCTGGTGGCAGGGCACCGGGCCGATCGGGGGTCAACCCCGTTGCGCCGGGGGCCCGTTGTCGCGCGTTCACATCGGCGCAATGTCCTGGTATGGACCTGGCCGTCCGATTGGCGGGTTCCCGCCACGTGTTGCGCTTGTCCACCATCAGGACGCCTGGTAACACGCGCCGCGTCCGCCGGTACGGTAAGGAGGTGGCCAAGCCCCTCGCTCTCGACTTCGACCCGATCGCCCGCGCCGACGAGCTGTGGACCCGCCGCTGGGGCGCGGTCCCCTCGATGGCGGCGATCACCTCGGTCATGCGCGCCCACCAGATCCTGCTCTCCCGGGTGGACGCGGTGCTCAAGCCGTACGGGCTGACCTTCGCCCGCTACGAGGCCCTGGTGCTGCTGACCTTCAGCCGGACCGGCGAGCTCTCGCTCTCCAAGATCGGCGAGCGGCTCATGGTCCACCCGACCAGCGTCACCAACACCGTCGACCGCCTGGAGCGGGCCGGTCTGGTCGCCCGCCGGCCCAACCCGCTGGACGGCCGCGGCGTGCTGGCCACGATCACCGAACGCGGCCGCGAGGTGGTCGAGGAGGCGACCGGGCGGCTGATGGCGATGGAGTTCGGGCTGGAGGAGTACGGCGAGGAGCAGTGCCGCAAGGTCTTCGATCTGCTCAGGCCGCTGAGGGTGGCCGCCGGCGACTTCACCGACCCGGGCGAGGGGGCTGCGAAGGGGACGGCGTGAGGGCGGCTACCCTCGTTGGAGCGGTGCGCGGATCCGGGCGTACCGGCCGATGCTGCCGAGCGACGCGAGGAAGATCATGAAGGCGACCCCCCTGCTGGGCTGGTACCGGGCCCTGGCCGTTGCGACCGGTGTGGCGCTGCTGGTGTTCTGCGGCTTCATGGTCGCGAAGTACGGCTTCGGCGCGGCCGAGGACGTGACCACGTACGTCGCGATGCTGCACGGCTACCTCTACATCGGGTACTTCGTGGTGACCTTCCTGCTCGGGCAGAAGCTGAAGTGGCCGATGGGCCGGCTGGTGCTGACCCTGGCGGCGGGCTGCATCCCCTTCCTCTCCTTCGTCTTCGAGCGCAAGGTGGCCCGCGAGGCCGCCGAGAAGCTCCCGGCGGGCGGCGCCGCCCGCCAGCCGGCCGGGGTCTGAGCCCCGCCGCCCGCGCCGTCGAGAGCGCCCCTCCCCGATCAAGGGGGAGGGGCGCTCCCGGCGTTTCGTGGGCCCTTCGGAGTGGATTCCCGGCCGTGCGGGCGGTCGTCCATCGACAAGTACTAGGACGTCCGAGTAAATTGTTAGGACGTCCTACTAGCTGTGCCGCCCGTCGCCGTGGCGGCCGTACGGAGCGGAGTTCGGGGTCATGGACGCCGAGGAGATCGAGCGCGGCCGGCAGCGCTGGCAGCAGCGGTACGACAAGGCCCGCAAGCGGGACGCGGACTTCACCACCCTCTCCGGTGACGAGGTCGAGCCGGTCTACGGCCCGCCCGCCGGGCAGGCCCACGAGGGTTTCGAGCGGATCGGCTGGCCGGGCGAGTACCCGTACACCCGCGGCCTGCACCCGACCGGCTACCGGGGCCGCACCTGGACCATCCGCCAGTTCGCCGGCTTCGGCAACGCCCAGCAGACCAACGAGCGCTACCGGATGATCCTGGACGCCGGCGGCGGCGGCCTCTCGGTCGCCTTCGACATGCCCACCCTGATGGGCTACGACTCGGACGACCCGAAGTCGCTCGGCGAGGTCGGCCACTGCGGTGTGGCCATCGACTCGGCCGCCGACATGGAGGTGCTGTTCGCCGGCATCCCGCTCGGCGAGGTCACCACCTCGATGACGATCAGCGGCCCGGCCGTGCCGGTCTTCTGCATGTACCTGGTCGCCGCCGAGCGCCAGGGCGTGGACCCGGCGGTGCTCAACGGCACCCTCCAGACGGACATCTTCAAGGAGTACATCGCGCAGAAGGAGTGGCTCTTCGCCCCCGAGCCGCACCTGCGCCTGATCGGCGACCTGATGGCCTACTGCGCCGAGGGCATCCCCGCGTACAAGCCGCTGTCGGTCTCCGGCTACCACATCCGCGAGGCCGGGGCGACGGCCGCGCAGGAGCTGGCGTACACCCTCGCGGACGGCTTCGGCTACGTCGAGCTGGGCCTGTCCCGCGGCCTGGACGTGGACGTCTTCGCGCCCGGCCTGTCCTTCTTCTTCGACGCGCACCTGGACTTCTTCGAGGAGATCGCCAAGTTCCGCGCCGCGCGCCGGATCTGGGCCCGCTGGATGCGAGAGCGCTTCGGCGCCAAGACCGACAAGGCGCAGTGGCTGCGCTTCCACACCCAGACCGCCGGCGTCTCGCTGACCGCGCAGCAGCCGTACAACAACGTGGTCCGCACCGCCGTGGAGGCACTGGCCGCGGTGCTCGGCGGCACCAACTCGCTGCACACCAACGCCCTGGACGAGACCCTGGCGCTGCCCTCCGAGCAGGCCGCCGAGATCGCCCTGCGCACCCAGCAGGTGCTGATGGAGGAGACCGGCGTCGCCAACGTGGCCGACCCGCTGGGCGGTTCCTGGTACGTCGAGGCGCTGACCGACCGGATCGAGCAGCAGGCCGAGGCGATCTTCCAGCGGATCCTCGACAAGGGCCGCGAGGACCACGAGATCGGCCCGATCACCTCCGGCATCCTGCGCGGCATCGAGGAGGGCTGGTTCACCGGGGAGATCGCCGAGGCGGCCTTCCAGTACCAGCAGTCGGTGGAGAAGGGCGACAAGCGCGTGGTCGGCGTCAACTGCCACCCGCGCAGCGTCACCCCCGAGCTGGAGATCCTGCGGGTCAGCCACGAGGTCGAGCGCGAGCAGGTCCGGGCGCTGGGCGAGCGCAAGGCGGCCCGGGACGAGGCGGCCGTCCGCGCCGGGCTGGACGCCATGCTGGCGGCGGCCCGCTCGGGCGAGTCGATGATCCCGCCGATGCTGGACGCGGTGCGCGCCGAGGCGACGCTGGGCGAGATCTGCAACGCGCTGCGGCAGGAGTGGGGGACGTACCAGGAGAACGCGATGTTCTGAGGCCGCGGCCGGAGCGGAGCCGCCGTACGGGACCGGGATCCCGTACGGCGGCTCCGCCGTGCGCTCAGCCGGCGAGCAGCGGTCCGAGCAGCAGGTCGGTGAAGCGGCGGGTCCACTCCGTGGTGATCGGCTCGCCGCTGACCAGGACGCGGTGCTCGACGGTGCCGGCGATGGTGTCGAAGATGATGTCGACCTCCTCGCGGGCCGAGTCGGCGTCGCAGTCCGCTCCGAGTTCTCCGCGTGCCTGGGCGGCCGCCCGGCCCTGGCGGACCAGCCGCTTCTGCGGATCCACGATGGACTCGCGGATCCGGCGCCGCAGCTGGCGGTCGCGGGTCCCCTCGGCGAACAGCGCGAGCAGCGCGGCCTGGGTCTCCGGGCGGGCCAGCAGATCGGCGAACTGGGCCACCACGGCCTCGATGTCGGCCCGCAGGCTGCCGAGGTCGGGCATCACCAGGTCGTCGAAGAGGGTGGCGACGGCGTCCACCACGAGCTCGTTCTTGGACGGCCAGCGGCGGTAGAGGGTGGTCTTGGCGACCCCGGCGCGGCTCGCCACGTGGCCCATGGTCAGTCCGCCCCAGCCGAGTTCGGCCAGCGCCTCGCGGGTGGCGTCGAGGATCGCGCGGTCGGCGGCGGCGCTGCGGGGGCGGCCCTTGGCCCGGGCGGCGCCCGCGGGTTCCGGGGTGGCGGCGGCCCGGTGGGGGGCCGCGCCGGCCGGGGCGGGGCAGGTCCGGGTCGTGGGCCCGGCGCGTTCCACGCTGTCCGGGTTCGCTGGGGGCTGGGCGGCCGGCACCGGGCCTCCTCGCGCTTTACTGGTAAGTAACTTGGGTGGGGTTGGTAACGGTAGCGACTGTTCGCCCGTTCGGGCAGCGGGGCGGCCCGGGAAAGTGGGGCAGGTCACGTCCCCGAACCGCCGGTGGGGCTTGCGGGCGGGGCACCGGCTCCAGTTACGCTACGACTCGTAGCGAAAGCAGTGACAACCAGGCGCCGCGTCCCGTGGGACGGGGGCGGCGCGGGCGCGGGTGGGGATCCGCGCCGAACGGTCCAGGCTACCGGGGGAGCGGCACCGCGCCCGGAATTCCGTGCCGCGCGGTCCGCGCGGGGCGACTTTCCGGAGGATGGTGCCCGCGAGCAGCGCGGACGGGGGAGGATGGTGCCATGCAGCCACGGAATTCGCGTCTCAACAGCTCCGCCCTGCGCGGCGCGGTCGACCTCGCCGCAGTGAAGGCGGCCGGCGAAGCCGCCCAGAAGGCCGAGCAGGCCCGGGCCGAGCGGGCCCGGCAGGCGGCCGCCGCCGATTCGGCCGGAGCCGTCCCCGCCCAGTCCGCCCACCGGCTCGTCATCGACGTCACCGAGGACACCTTCGAGACCGAGGTCGTCCAGCGCTCCACCGAGGTGCCGGTCGTCATCGACTTCTGGGCCGAGTGGTGCGGGCCCTGCAAGCAGCTGAGCCCGATCCTGGAGGACCTGGCCGAGGAGTACGCCGGCCGCTTCGTGCTCGCCAAGATCGACGTGGACGCCAACCAGCTGCTCTCCCAGCAGTTCGGCATCCAGGGCATCCCGGCCGTGATGGCCGTGGTGGCCGGCCAGCTGGTGCCGCTGTTCCAGGGCGCGGAGAGCGCCGCCAACATCCGCAAGATCCTGGACCAGCTGATCCTGGTCGCCGAGCAGCGCTTCGGCGTGGCCGGCGGCGCGGCCGGCCCGGGCGAGGCCGAGGCCGCCGCGCCGCAGCGTCCCGAGGACCCGGCGCTGTCCGCCGCGCACGACGCGCTGGACTCCGGTGACCTGGGCGGCGCCATCCGTGCGTACCAGAACGTGCTGATCGAGCAGCCGGGCAACACCGAGGCCAAGCTGGGCCTGGCCCAGGCCGAGCTGCTGAAGCGGATCGAGGGCCTGGACCTCCAGGCCGTCCGGGCGGCGGCCGCCGCCGACCCGAAGGACGTCGAGGCCCAGCTCAAGGCGGCCGACCTGGACCTGGTCGGCGGTCACGTCGAGGATGCCTTCGGGCGTCTGGTGACCACCGTCGGGCGGACGGCCGGTGAGGACCGGGACGCCGCCCGGCTGCGCCTGCTGGAGCTGTTCGAGGTGATCGGCGCGGAGGACCCGCGGGTCGTCGCGGCCCGTACGGCGCTGGCGCGCGTGCTGTTCTGAGTCCGGATCGGGCCCGCCGTCTGGCACGGCGGATGACCTGCGGTGTCGCGGGGGATTTGGCGACAATCCGGTCAACCGAACAGAGGTTTACCAAATCTTGATTTCACCCGCGGGTGGTCACCATGTGTGACCACCCGCGGGTGTTTCACTGGTGTTTCCGGCGGATTTCGCCATCACGATTCCTTCAAGGCGTCACGCAGGGTGCGGCTCGGGTCGATTTCATGATCAACATCACCTGATGTTGCATTACCCGTCAGTAAGGAACCTCTTGTGCTTCGCCCGGGATTCAAGCACGATCGGCCACGCCCGGTCCCAGACTCCACCTCCGCCGACCCCGGTCGGCCACGCGGAGCGCGGGATCCCCACCGGGTGATCCGCCGGCCCCGGCCGGCGGGAGGGAGGGCAGGGGGGTATCCGCGGTCCCACGGCGGTTCCTGTCCTTCGACCGGCCGCGCGGCCCTGCGCGGTCGCTGGTTGTCGCTCGGGGGTGATCGCCGATGTCGTCGGTCCTGCCCGCCGCCCCGCAAGGTCGGCCGGCGTTCGGACGGGACGCCCGCTGCACGCGGGTCGCTCCCGCGTCCGACGACGCCCAAGGCGCTCTCCGCTACCGAGGACGTAGCTCTCTCCCATCCCAGGCCCCCACCGGTGCGGGACGCACCGCCGGGGAGCCGGAGATGTACGTCCTAGAAGGAGGACTCGCATGTCCCAGACCTACGGCAAGACCCGCTGGAAGCGCTTCGCCCTGGTGATGGTGCCGAGCGTCGCGGCCACCGCGATGGTCGGCATCTCGATCGCCAACAACGCGCTGGCGGCTTCGTTCAGCGTGTCCGGCCAGAGCTTCAAGGTCACCACGCCGGAGCTGCACGGCAAGAACTTCGCCCAGTTCGGCTCGATCGACGCGGAGACGAACGGCACTCCGCACCCGGTCGCCGTCTCGGCCTTCGACGAGGCCACCATCAAGGGCCTCTGCCAGTCGGTGGTGACCGACCCCAACGTCATCCCCCACCTGCCGTGGAAGCTGCCCAAGATCGTCCTGCGGCTGGAGGCCGGCAACAGCGACGACGTCAACAAGCAGGTCTACGCCAAGAACCTGCTGATCGACCTCGACCAGCTGAACGCCGACGCCGAGTTCACCAACATCAACATCGGCCAGGACGCCTCGACCCTCAAGGGCTCGGCCACCCAGGGCTGGCAGTCCAAGCTCGGCGGCCTGCCGTCCGGTCAGACCGGCTTCGCCCAGGCCGCCGAGAAGGCCGACCTGTACAACGTGCAGCAGACCGCCTGGGCCACCTCGGCCGGCACCTTCAAGCTCCAGGGCCTGAAGCTCGCGCTGCACACCGACGGTTCCGGCGAGTGCTACTGAGCCGCTGACGGCGGCGGACCGGGCCCGGTCCGCCCGCCCCGACGGCACCTGCGGGACCGGGGACGGTGCGTGCGCCGTCCCCGGATCCCGTGTCTCGTCCATCCCCTCGTTCACACCATCGAGGAGCTGCACCGTGTCCAGCGCCCTTGCCTCCTACCGGCCCGCCGAGCACGAGAACCCCGCCCAGTGGCTGCGCCGGGTGTTCCGTACGTTCCGCCGGACGCGGCCGTACTACGGCGGTCTGCTGGCCATGATCGCCGGCGTCCCGATCATGTACTTCCCGTACGCCAAGCTCTCGCTGGGCGGCATGACCGTGGCCATGGCCACCACGGCGGGTGCCGGGTCACTGATCATCGGCGTGCTGCTGGTGGTGCTCGGACTGACCGCGTGGTTCCAGCCGGCCGTGCGGGTCTTCGCCGGTATCGCCACCACCCTGCTGACGCTGGTCTCGATCCCGGTCTCCAACCTGGGGGGCTTCGGGCTGGCCCTGCTGCCGGGCCTGATCGGCGGCGGGCTGATGGTCTCCTGGGCCCCACTGCCGGAGCCCGAGGCCGGAAAGGCCGCCAAGGGCCGGCGCCGGCGCCGGGCCGGGAGCGGCGCCGGGGACGCGGCGGCCGGGAGCGCCGTCGCGCAGAGCGTCGCCACCGAGCCGAACGCCGAGCCGAACGCCGAGACCCGGACCGCCGCCGCGCCCGCCACCGACGGCGCCGTCGCGGTGCCCACCGCCGAACTGCCCGCCCGGGGCGCGCCGCCGGCGACCGCCGCCGCGACCGTCCCCGCGGCCGCCGAAACCGTCGCCGGGAGCACCGTCCCGAAGCAGGCCGGCGCCGTGGACCAGGAGGAGGCGCGGTGACCGGGCCGGCCGAGCAAGCCGACAACGGTACGACCGTTCCCGCGCAGCGCTCCGGCCGGCACGCGGCCCCGCGCACGCCCGTACGGGTCCGGCTGAGAGGCCGGGCGCTGGCGATGGCGGCGGTGCCGACCGCGCTGCTGATGGCCGCGGCCTACACGCCCAACCCGGCGGTCGCCGAGTCCGCGGCGGGCAAGCCCTGCGGCACCGCTCCGGCCACCGTGCCGGACGTCGCGCCGATCGAGACGCCGGTGCCCAAGAGCGAGCTGCCGGAGCCGCCGCCGGGCCCGTCCGGCGCGCCGAGCCAGGCCCCGACCACGGCGCCCCCGGCCGGCCCCTCGACCGACCCCGGCTCGGTGCCGACCCAGGTGCCGACCACCGCGCCCGCCCAGCAGCCCACCTCGCCGGTCAAGCCGTCGGCCGCCACCGCCCAGCCGTCCGTCGCCGGTTCCGCCGTCGCCGGTTCCGCCGACACCGGCACGGCGGTCCGGACCGGCCTGATCGACGACCTGGTCGGCGGCATCAGCCACCTGCTGAACCCGAACGCCGCGCCGAGCCCGACGCCGGCCACCACACCGGCGGCCACCACGGCGCCGACCGCTCCGACGGGCCCGACCGCACCTGCCCCGAGCACGGGCACCCCGGCCCAGCCCGCCCAGCCGCAGGCCCGGGCCGCCGCCCCGCAGACCGCGCCGCCCGCGACCCGGCCGGCCGACGACGAGCCCTCGCCCACCGCCACGCCCACCGCCGCGCCGAGCGGCAAGGCGACCGGCAGGCCGAAGCCCTCCGCGACGCCGTCCGCGGACGCCTCGGCGACGCCCTCCGCGGGCGCCTCCGGCAGCCCGTCCGCCACGCCCACCGAGAACCCCAACTGCGATGTGGACGCCCGGTCTCTGACGGCCGGCGCGCCCGCCCCCGGGCACGTCGTCCCGGAGCAGAACTGGACCCTGAAGACCAGCCGGCTCGCCCTGCACGGCGCGGCCTTCCACGGCGTCTACGACGTGAAGACCCCGACCGGCAGCAAGCGCGTCCTGAAGTTCGTGGTCGACAGCGTGGACATCGACAACCTCGACATGTCCACCCTGGAGGGCAACGGCGTCACCTTCCACGTCCAGGGCGCCCCGGGGTCCACCTCGACGATGCGCAAGGGCCCGGTCACCATGTACGTGGAGCGGCTGTCCGGCCACCTCTCCAAGGTGCTCGGCCTGCCGATCCTGATCGACCTGGGCGAGATCACCCTCACCCCGGACACCCTGCCGCGCTGGCTGTACGACCTGATCGGCTCCATCCCGATCCCGCTGGACCTGGAGCTGACCGGCGTCACCGCCAAGCAGGCCGGTCAGTTCGGCGGCACCCTGCGGATCCCCGGGATGCGCATGTTCAACGACGACGCCCCCTACAGCGACAAGTAGCGGCGACGGGCGGCGCGGGCGACGAGCGGCGTGCGCCGCAAGGCCCGTGGGGCGGCCCTCCGGAAGGAGGACCGCCCCACGGGCGTTCGGGTCGGGCGGGCGGTCACTCGCTCCGGGTGCCGAGGTGGTGCACCTGCACCATGTTGGTGGTGCCGGGGATGCCGACCGGGACACCGGCGGTGACGATGACGGTGTCGCCCTCGCCGAGCCGGCCCAGCTTCAGCAGCTCCCGGTCGACCTGCGCGACCATCGCGTCCGTGGTGGCCACCTGCTCCGTCACGTACGCCTCGACGCCCCAGCTCAGCGAGAGCTGGTTGCGGGTGGCGGTGTCCGGGGTGAAGGCGATCACCGGGATCGGCGAGCGGTAGCGGGACAGCCGGCGGGCGGTGTCACCGGACTTGGTGAAGGCGACCAGCGCCCTGCCGTCCAGGAAGTCGCCCAGCTCGCACGCGGCGCGGGCGACCGAGCCGCCCTGGGTGCGCGGCTTGCGGCCCGGGTTGAGCGGCTGGAGGCCCTGGGAGAGCAGTTCCTCCTCGGCCTTCTCGCAGATCCGGCTCATGGTGCGGACGGTCTCGACCGGGTACTTGCCGACGCTCGACTCGGCGGACAGCATGACCGCGTCGGCGCCGTCCAGGATGGCGTTGGCGACGTCGGAGACCTCGGCGCGGGTCGGGCGCGAGGCGTGGATCATCGACTCCATCATCTGGGTGGCGACGATGACCGGCTTGGCGTTGCGGCGGGCCAGGGTGACCAGCTGCTTCTGGACCAGCGGCACCCGCTCCAGCGGGTACTCCACGGCCAGGTCGCCGCGGGCGACCATGATGGCGTCGAAGGCGAGGACGATCTCCTCCATGGCCTCGACGGCCTGCGGCTTCTCGATCTTGGCGATGACCGGCACCCGGATGCCGACCTCGTCCATGACCTCGTGGACGTCCTTGACGTCGTCCGCGTTGCGGACGAAGGACAGGGCGATCATGTCGACGCCCAGGCGCAGCGCGAAGCGCAGGTCGTCCTTGTCCTTCTCGGACAGGGCGGGCACGTTCACGGCCGCGCCGGGCAGGTTGATGCCCTTGTTGTTCGAGAGCACGCCGCCCTCGACCACCACGGTCCTCACCCGCGGGCCGTCGACGCTGACGACCTCCAGGGCGATGACGCCGTCGTTGATCAGGATCGGGTCGCCGGGCTTCACGTCGCCGGGCAGGCCCTTGTAGGTGGTGCCGCAGATGTGCTGGTCACCGGGGACGTCCTCGGTGGTGATGGTGAACTCGTCGCCGTTGTCGACGGTCACCGGGCCGTTGGCGAAGGTCGCCAGACGGATCTTCGGACCCTGGAGGTCGGCCAGGACGCCGATGGCCTTGCCGGTGTCCTCCGAGACCTGGCGGACCTTGCGGTACCGCTCCTCGTGGTCCGCGTGGTTGCCGTGGCTCATGTTCAGTCGGGCGACGTTCATGCCCGCCTCGACGATGGCCTTCAGCTGTTCGTAGGAGTCCGTCGCCGGACCCAGGGTGCAGACAATTTTCGCTCGGCGCATATGGATCAGTCTATCCGTTCGTGTTATAGGTGCATTCGGCACGCACCGGGAGGAATCGCCGACGAAAAGTTCCGAGGAGTGAGACGGTTCTGTGTCAGTCCTCGGACTCCCGGCGTTCCCGGTGCACCAGGGCGAAGGCCTGTCGGGCGATCTCCAGCTCCTCGTCGGTGGGCACCACGGCGACCGCCACCCGGCCGTACTCGGGCGAGATGATCCGGGCCTCGCCGGACCGCACCGAGTTCAGCTCCGGGTCGACGGCGATGCCCAGTTCCTCCAGTCCCGCGGTGGCCGCCGCGCGCACCGGCGCCGCGTTCTCCCCGACGCCGGCGGTGAACGCGATCGCGTCCACCCGGCCGAGCACCGCGTAGTAGCCGCCGATGTACTTGCGCAGCCGGTGGACGTACGAGTCGAAGGCCAGCCTCGCGTCCGCGTCCCCCTCGTCGGCCCGGCGCATGATCTCGCGCATGTCGTTCTCGCCGCACAGCCCGCGCAGGCCGCTGCGGCGGTTCAGCAGGTCGTCGATCTCGTCCACGGAGAGGCCGCCGACCCGGTGCAGGTGGAACACCACGCCGGCGTCGATGTCGCCCGAGCGGGTGCCCATGACCAGGCCCTCCAGCGGGGTCAGGCCCATCGAGGTGTCCACGCAGCGGCCGCCGGCGACAGCCGAGGCGGAGGCGCCGTTGCCCAGGTGCAGCACGATCACGTTGACCTCGGCCGGATCCTTGCCGAGCAGCCGCGCGGTGGCCCGCGAGACGTACTGGTGCGAGGTGCCGTGGAAGCCGTAGCGGCGCACCCGGTGCCGGTCGGCGACGGCCTTGTCGATGGCGTACCGGGCCGAGTACTCGGGCATCGAGGCGTGGAAGGCGGTGTCGAAGACGGCCACCTGGGGGAGGTCGGGGCGCAGCGCGCGGGCCACCTCGATGCCGGTGATGTTGGCCGGGTTGTGCAGCGGGGCGACCGGGATCAGCCGGCGGATCTCCCGGAGCACGTCGTCGGTGATCACGGTCGGCTCGGTGAACCGCAGGCCGCCGTGCACCACCCGGTGGCCGATCGCGGCCAGCTCGGGGGAGTCCAGCCCGAGGCCGTCGGCGGACAGTTCCTCGGCGACGGCCTTGAGCGCGCCGGCGTGGTCCGGGAAGACCTGGACGGTCTCGCGCGCCTCGCCGCCGCGCGGGGTGTGCACCAGCCGCCCGCCGGTCTCACCGATCCGCTCGACCAGCCCGGCGGCCAGCTTGGCCCCGTCCAGCATGTCGATCAGCTGGTACTTCACCGACGAGGAGCCGGCGTTCAGCACGAGAACGCGGGTGCCTCCACTCATGCGACGGGCTCCTTGCTGTCCGATGTGCGGTCCTGGGACTGGATGGCGGTGATCGCGACGGTGTTGACGATGTCCTGCACCAGCGCCCCGCGGGAGAGGTCGTTGACGGGCTTGCGCAGCCCCTGGAGCACCGGCCCGACCGCGACCGCGCCGGCCGAACGCTGGACCGCCTTGTAGGTGTTGTTGCCCGTGTTGAGGTCCGGGAAGATCAGCACGGTGGCCCGCCCGGCGACCGGGGAGCCCGGCAGCTTGGTGGCCGCGACGTGGGCGTCCACCGCCGCGTCGTACTGGATCGGGCCCTCGACCAGGATGTCCGGCCGCAGCTCGCGGACCAGCTCGGTGGCCTTGCGGACCTTGTCGACGTCGGCGCCGGAGCCGGAGGTGCCGGTCGAGTACGAGAGCATCGCGACCCGCGGC
The DNA here is from genome assembly GCF_053612025.1 of Kitasatospora sp. NPDC054768. Taxonomy (NCBI): domain Bacteria; kingdom Bacillati; phylum Actinomycetota; class Actinomycetes; order Kitasatosporales; family Streptomycetaceae; genus Kitasatospora; species Kitasatospora sp. NPDC054768. The sequence goes on along the minus strand of NZ_JBSHBN010000002.1, from coordinate 51,903 downwards.
TCCACCCCGAACTGGGCGGCGGTGGCGGCCGATTGGATGGCGATGTCGGCCAGCTGCTGGGCGTCCGGGTCCGGGTTGACGGCGCAGTCGCCGTACACCAGCACCCGGTCGGCCAGGCACATGAAGAAGACCGAGGAGACGATCGAGGCGCCCGGCGAGGTCTTGATCACCTCGAAGGCGGGCCGGATGGTGGCGGCGGTGGAGTGTGCCGCGCCGGAGACCATGCCGTCCGCGATGCCCTCCTGGACCATCAGGGTGCCGAAGTACGAGACGTCGGTGACCACGTCCAGCGCCAGCTCGACGGTCATCCCCTTGTGGGCGCGCAGCTTCGCGTACAGCTCGGCGAACTGGCGGCGCAGCGGGCTGGTGGCCGGGTCGACGATCCGCACCTGGGCCCGGTCGGCGGCCGGGTTCCCCCCGGCCTGGTGGCCGGGAGCGGTGCCCGCGTCCGGGAGGGCGATGCTCAGGGCCGAGGCCTTGCGGCGGACGGCGTCCACCTCGCCGAGCAGGGTGAGGTCGCAGATGTTGCGGCGCAGCAGGATCTCGGCGGCGCGCAGCACCCGCTCCTCGGTGCCTTCGGGCAGGACGACGTGCCGGCGGGCGCCCCGGGCGCGCTCCAGCAGCTCGTGCTCGAACATCATCGGGGTGACCCGGTCGGACCGGCCGACCTCGATCAGGTTGGTCAACTCGGCGGTGTCGACGTGCAGTTCGAAGAGGCCGAGGGCGATCTCGGCCTTCCGGGGGCTGGCCGGGGTGAGCTTGCCCTCCAGGTGGGTCAGATGGGCGGCGGTGGGCCAGCTGCCCTCGGGGACGACGGCGACCGGGGTGCCGGGGGCGAGCCGGGCGGCCAGTGCCATCACGTTGGGGCCGGGGTGCTGGCCGAGCGTCAGCAGCACGCCGGCGATCGGCGGGGCGCCGGCGGCGTGCGCGGCCAGCGAGCCGATCACCAGGTCGGCGCGGTCCCCGGGGGTGACCACCAGCGCGCCTTCGGTCAGCGCGTCCAGGAAGGTCGGCAGCATGGCGCCGCCGAAGACGTAGCCGCGCACGTCCCGGGCGAGGCCGGCGGCGTCCCCGATCAGGACCTCGGCGCCGGTCGCCTCGACCAGCTGGGCGACGGTGGGCGCGGCCAGGGCCGGCTCCTCCGGGATGACGTAGGCGGGGATCGGCAGCTTCTCGGTGAGGGTGTGCCGGATCCGCTGCTCGGCGCCGGGGGAGACCCGGTTGGCGATCATCGCGAGGGTCTGGCAGCCGAGGTCGGTGTACGCCCGGTGGGCGTTGCGGACCTCGGCGATGACCGTCCCGGCGTCCGCGCCGTGCCCGCCGACCACGGGCAGTACGGCGGCGCCGAACTCGTTGGCCAGGCGGGCGTTGAAGGCCAGTTCGTCCGGGATGCTGGTGTCGGAGAAGTCGGTGCCGAGCACCAGCACGGCCTGGCAGCGCCGCTCCAGCGCGTGGAAGCGGTCGACCAGGACGGAGACCAGCTCGTCCTGCCCCATGGCGGCCTGGAGCGCGGCGGCCTCCTCGTAGGTGAGGCCGTACAGCTCGGTGCTCGGCAGGTCGAGCCGGTAGCGGCCGTGCAGCAGCTCGACCACGTGGTCGGAGCCCGGCCGCCCGGGCGCGGCGGCGTGCACCAGTGGGCGGAACACCCCGACCCGGTCCACCTGGCGGGTGAGCAGTTCCATGACCCCGAGTTCGACCGCCTGGCGGCCGTCCCCCCGGTCGATACCGGTCACGTACACGCTGCGCGCCACGTGGGTGTCTCCGTCCCGTCGTCTCGGAAAGTGGTCATATCGACCATACCTTCGCACCCCGAACGGCCGTCCGCGAGCAGAACGGCGGGGTTCGGGCAAGGGGCGGAGGTCCCTCCCGGGTGCCCGCCCGGTGGGGCGGGCACCCGGGGCCTCGTCGTGCGCGGCCCCCGGCCGAGCGGCGCTCAGCGGGCGGGGCGGAGCCAGACGGTGGAGAGCGGGGGGAGGACCAGTTCGGCGGAGCGGGGCTGGCCGTCCCACTCCACCGGCTCGGCCTTGACCGGGTGGGAGTTGCCGACGCCGCTGCCGCCGTACTCCTCGGCGTCGGTGTTCAGTGCCTCCTCCCAGAGCTGCTCGCGGCCCGCCAGCCGGGGCAGGCCGACCCGGTGCCCGTGCCGGACGACCGGCGAGAAGTTGCAGAGCGCGACCAGCGGCGAGCCGTCGGCCGCGTACCGGACGAAGGAGAGCAGGTTGTCCTCGGCGGCGCCGCCGTCGAGCCAGCGGAAGCCGTCCGGGACGGTGTCCAGCTCCCACAGTGCCGGGGTGTCGAGGTAGCACCGGTTGAGGTCGCCGACCAGCCGGCGCACCCCGAGGTGGTCCCGGTGGGCCGGCCACTGCTCGTCGAGCACCCACCACTGCGGGCCCTGCTCGTGGTCCCACTCCGCGCCCTGGGCGAACTCCTGCCCCATGAACAGCAGTTGCTTGCCCGGGTGGGACCACATGAAGCCGAGGTAGGCGCGGTGGTTGGCGCGCTGCTGCCACCAGTCGCCGGGCATCTTGGAGACCAGCGCCTGCTTGCCGTGCACCACCTCGTCGTGGGAGATCGGCAGGACGTAGTTCTCCGAGTAGGCGTACACCATCGAGAAGGTGATCTCGTTGTGGTGGTACTTGCGGTGCACCGGCTCCTTGGAGATGTAGACCAGCGAGTCGTGCATCCAGCCCATGTTCCACTTCAGCCCGAAGCCGAGGCCGCCGGCGTCGGTGGGCCGGGTGACCCCGTCCCAGGCGGTGGACTCCTCGGCGACGGTGATCACGCCCGGGCAGCGGCGGTAGACGGTGGCGTTCATCTCCTGGAGGAAGGAGGCCGCGTCGAGGTTCTCCCGGCCGCCGTACTGGTTGGGCGTCCAGTCGCCGCCCTCGCGGGAGTAGTCGAGGTAGAGCATCGAGGCGACGGCGTCCACCCGCAGGCCGTCGATGTGGAACTCCTCGCACCAGTACACCGCGTTGGCGACCAGGAAGTTGCGCACCTCCTTGCGGCCGTAGTCGAACTCCAGCGTCCCCCAGTCCGGGTGCTCGGCGCGCAGCGGGTCGGCCGGCTCGTACAGCGGCTCGCCGTCGAAGCGGGCGAGCGCGAAGTCGTCCTTGGGGAAGTGCGCGGGCACCCAGTCGACGATCACGCCGATGCCGTGCCGGTGCAGGGTGTCCACCAGGTGGCGGAAGTCGTCGGGGCCGCCGAGCCGGGCGGTGGGGGCGTAGTAGCCGGACACCTGGTAGCCCCAGGAGCCGCCGAAGGGGTGCTCCATCACCGGCATGAACTCCACGTGGGTGAAGTTCAACTCCTGGAGGTAGCGCGGCAGTTCCTCGGCGATGGCGCGGTAGGTGGTGAGGTCCGGGCGCCAGGACGGCAGGTGCAGCTCGTACACCGACATCGGTGCCCGGTGGTGCGCCGAGCGGGCCCTGCGGGCCATCCACTCGCCGTCCTGCCACGTGTGGTCGGAGGAGGTGACCACCGAGGCGGTGCCGGGCGGGCACTGGGCGGCCCGGGCGAGCGGGTCGGCCTTGTCCAGCACCCAGCCCTGCCGGGTGTGCACCTCGTACTTGTAGGTGGCGCCCTCGGCCAGGCCGGGGACGAACAGCTCCCAGATCCCGGACGAGCCGAGCGAGCGCATCGGGTGCCCGGTGCCGTTCCAGTGGTTGAAGTCGCCGATCAGCCGCACCCCGGCGGCGTTCGGCGCCCAGACCGCGAAGGCGGTGCCGGCCACCCCGTCGACGGTGCGCACGTGCGAGCCGAGCGCCCGCCACAGCTGTTCGTGCCGGCCCTCGGAGATCAGGTGCAGGTCGAGTTCGCCGAGGGTGGGCGGGGTGCGGTAGCCGTCGTGCTGGCGCAGCGGCTCGCCGTCGGGGTACGTCACCAGCAGGGTGTAGTCCGGCGGATCGCCGCCGGCCACCAGGCCGGTGAACAGTCCGCCCTGCTGGTGGGTGAGTTCGGCCGGGCCCTGGGTGGTCTCCACGACCACCCGTTCGGCGAACGGGCGCAGCACCCGGATCGCCGTGCCGCCGAGCACCGGGTGTGCGCCGAGCAGGGCGTGCGGGTCGTGGTGCTGCCCGCCGACCAGCCGGTCCACCTCGGACGGCGGCAACGGCGCCTCGGGCAGCCGCAGCGCCCCGGCGGGGGCCGGGCGTCCGGCCTCCCGGGGTTCTCCGGCGGCGGGCCGGGGGGCGGGCCGGGGCGAGGGTGGAGGCTCGGAGGCGGTCCCGGCGTCCTCCTCCTCGGTCGCCCGGCGCGCTTCGCGGTCGTGGCCGGCGCGCCCTTCGGCCGCCCGCCCTTCGGCTGGGAGCGGTCCGGCCAGGAAGGTGGCCGGTACGGTGCGGGTGGGGCGGCCGGTCGGGTCGATCGGCGTCACGGCGGGGTCCTCCTGCGACGGGGGTGGGCGAACTCCTGCGGGCGGTACGGGAAGCGGGGGGTCAGACGGACAGGGCCAGCCGGTTGATCGCGGCCAGCGGGATCGGCAGCCAGCTCGGCCGGTGCCGGGCCTCGTACACCACCTCGTACACCGCCTTGTCGATCTCCAGCGCGCGCATCAGCTCCGGCGAGGCGGCCGGGTCGGCGCCGCCGCCGGCGGTGTAGCCGGCGCAGTAGGCGGTGCGGTTGCGCTGGGCCCAGGCGGCGGCCAGGTGGGCCAGCTCCGGGTCGACCGGGCCGCCGGCCAGCAGGTGGGCGGCCGCGTAGTCGAAGGAGCGCAGCATCGCGGCGACGTCGCGCAGGGCCGGCTGCGGCTCGCGGCGCTCGTTGACCGACTTGGCCGGCTCGCCCTCGAAGTCCAGCAGCACCCAGCCGTGCGGGGTGCGCATCGCCTGTCCGAGGTGCAGGTCGCCGTGGATGCGCTGGACCGGCAGGCCGTCCGGGTGGGCGTCGGCGAGCTGCTGGAAGGCGGCGCGCAGCGCGGCCCGGAAGCGCAGCAGCCCGGGGACGGCGGCCACGGCGCTGTCCAGCCGGTCGGCCATCGCGCCGGCCAGGCGTCCGGTCTGGGTGCGGTCGAGCCGGGCGACCGGCATCGAGCGGGCCAGCACCCGGTGCACCTCGGCGGTGGCCCGGCCGAGCCGGTGCGCCTCGATGGCGAAGTTGCCCGGGGACCGGTCGCCCTTGAGCCGGCCGACCTGGTCGAGGGCCAGTTCCCAGCCGTCCTCGGCGTCCGGCAGGTAGCGCTGCAGCAGCCCGAGGGTGGCGGGCTCGGCGCGCTCCATCCGGCTCTCGAACCAGGCGGCGACCCGGGGGATGCGGGTGGACCCGGCCCGGGAGAGCGCGAGCGAGAGTTCGAGGTCGGGGTTGGTGCCGGGGTGGATGCGGCGGAACAGCTTGAGGATGTACGAGGTGCCGTAGATGACCGAGCTGTTGGACTGCTCGGCGGTGGAGGCGCGGCCGGGGAGGTTGGCGGGCAGCCCCGAGCCGGGGGTGCGGCGGAAGGAGAGCGCGCCGAAGCGGTCGCCGGTGGCCAGGTGTTCCAGCAGCCGCCCGGTGAGTTCCGGGTCGTGCACCGCGTCGTAGAGGGTCGCGCCGTCGTACGGGCCCTGGCTGAGCCGGCCGAGTACGGCGCCGGGCCCGATGTCCCCGAGCCCGCCGGAGCGGATGCCGAGCAGCAGTTGGTAGATGTCGCCGTGCGGGGCGCCGGCCGTGGTGGCGTGCTCGACCCGTAGCAACAGGTGGAGCAGGGCCGGGTCGCCGACCTGCAGCGGGGTGCCGACCACCGGGGTGAGGCCGGTGATGGGCCGCCCCTTGCCGGCGTACCAGCGCTGGGTGGGCAGCCACGCCGCGATCAGCGGCAGGGCCGCCTGGACGAGTTCGCTGACGCCCAGGGCGGTTCTCCGGACCCCGGCGCCCCGGGTGCCCGCCGCGGCGGCGGAACCGGCGGGGGCGCCGTCCTGGAGGTGGGCTTGAGAACGGGAGGTTTCGGACATGGCTCCCTTTCCCCGGAAGCACGCGGACTGCCCGACGGGTCGTGGCCGGGTCCGTCAGTCTTCCGGATTGCGGCGGCGCGGCGGTCGCGGCACGCGAGCACGGCTCGGGTGTCACGCCTTCGTGTGGGTGGCCGTTGGGCTGTTCTCCGTACGCGGTGGTGCAGAGAACTCCGGGGGCGCGGGGGTTCAACTCGCGCCCCCGGAGGGTCTGATGGTGCTGTTCACGCTGGTGTGCGGCGTGCGGCGGATCGTTACTTCGATCGCCTGGTCCCGCTCAGGCGCGGGGGCTGCCGGAGCTGGAACCAGTAGAAGCCGTGCCCGGCCAGGGTGAGCAGGTAGGGCCACTCGCCGATCGACGGGAAGCGCACCCCGCCGATCAGCTCGACCGGATACCGCCCGCCGTACTGCCGCAGGTCCAGCTCGGTCGGCTGCGCGAACCGCGAGAAGTTGTTCACGCACATGACCAGGTCCCCCTCGTGCTCGCGCACGAAGGCCAGTACGGCGGGGTTGCTGGAGGGCAGTTCGGCGTAGCCGCCGAGGCCGAACGCCGGATTGAGCTTGCGGATCTCGATCATGCGACGCGTCCAGTGCAGCAGCGAACTCGAACTGCTTTGCTGCGCCTCGACGTTGGTCACCTGGTAGCCGTACACCGGGTCCATGATGGGCGGCAGACTGAGCCTGCCCGGGTCGGCGGAGGAGAAACCCGCGTTGCGGTCCGGGGTCCACTGCATCGGGGTGCGCACGCCGTCCCGGTCGCCGAGCCAGATGTTGTCGCCCATGCCGATCTCGTCCCCGTAGTAGAGCACCGGGGAGCCGGGCAGGGAGAGCAGCAGGGCGGTGAACAGCTCGATCTGGTTGCGGTCGTTCTCCAGCAGCGGGGCGAGCCTGCGGCGGATGCCCACGTTGGCGCGCATCCGCGGATCCTTGGCGTACTCCGCGTACATGTAGTCGCGCTCCTCGTCGGTGACCATCTCCAGGGTCAGCTCGTCGTGGTTGCGCAGGAAGATGCCCCACTGGCAGCCGCCGGGGATCTGCGGGGTCTTGGCGAGGATCTCCGACACCGGGTAGCGGGACTCCCGGCGCACCGCCATGAAGATCCGAGGCATCACCGGGAAGTGGAACGCCATGTGGCACTCGTCGCCGCCGGAGGCGAAGTCGCCGAAGTAGTCGACGACGTCCTCCGGCCACTGGTTCGCCTCGGCGAGCAGCACGGTGTCCGGGTAGTTGGCGTCGATCTCCTTGCGGACCCGTTGGAGGAACTCGTGGGTCTCCGGCAGGTTCTCGCAGTTGGTGCCCTCGCGGGCGAACAGGTACGGCACCGCGTCCAGCCGGAAGCCGTCGATGCCGAGGTCGAGCCAGAACCGCAGCCCGGCGATCATCTCGTCCTGGACCCGGGGGTTGTCGTAGTTGAGATCCGGCTGGTGCGAGAAGAAGCGGTGCCAGAAGTACTGCTTGCGGACGGGGTCGTAGGTCCAGTTGGACGTCTCGGTGTCGACGAAGATGATCCGGGCGTCCGGGTACTGCTTGTCGTCGTCGGCCCACATGTAGAAGTCGCCGTACGGCCCGTCCGGGTCCGTCCGGGAGGCCTGGAACCACGGGTGCTGGTCGCTGGTGTGGTTCATGACGAAGTCGATGACGATGCGCATGCCGCGGGCGTGGGCGGCGTCGACGAACTCCATGAAGTCGGCGAGGTCGCCGAACTCCGGCAGCACCGAGGTGTAGTCGGACACGTCGTACCCGCCGTCGCGCAGGGGCGAGGCGAAGAACGGGGGGAGCCAGAGGCAGTCGATCCCGAGCCACTGGAGGTAGTCGAGCTTGGCCGTGAGCCCCTTGAGGTCCCCGACCCCGTCGCCGTTGCTGTCCTGGAAGGACCGCACCAGCACCTCGTAGAAGACCGCACGCTTGAACCAGTCGGGGTCGAGCGTCTTCTTCGAGGTCTCGGGGAAGGTGTCGGGGACGGGCTCGTTCACTGTCACGCTGGGTTCCTCCGAACCGTGAGGAGGTGAGCCGGCTCGGCTGAGGGATCGAGCCGGACGTAGTTGTGCCGGCCCCAGGTGAAGACGGCGCCGGTGAGCTCGTCGTGCACCGCGTACGGGCCGTCGCCGTCCAGCGTGACGGTGGCCTCCTGGACGTGGTGCGGGTCGAGGTTCACCACGGTGATGACCTGGTCGGTGAGCCCCTCGGGGGTGGTCGCGGTCTTGGAGTAGGCGAGCACCTGGTCGTTGTCGGTGGGGTGGAAGCGCAGGTCGCGCAGCTGCTGGAGGGCGGGGTGGCGGCGGCGCAGCCGGTTCAGCACGGTCAGCAGCGGGGCCAGGGTGTCGGTGCGGCTCCAGTCGCGCGGGCGCAGTTCGTACTTCTCCGAGTGCAGGTACTCCTCGGAGCCCGGGTGGGCCGGCTCGTCCTCGTACAGCTCGTAGCCGGCGTAGACGCCGTAGCTGGGGGAGAGGGTGGCGGCGAGCACCGCGCGGACCGCGAAGGCGGCCCGGCCGCCGTGCTGGAGGTACGCGTGCAGGATGTCCGGGGTGTTGGTGAAGAAGTTGGGCCGCATGTAGGCGGCGGCGTCACCGGTGAGTTCGGTGAGGTACTCGGTGAGTTCCGGTTTGGTGGTGCGCCAGGTGAAGTACGTGTACGACTGGTGGAATCCGATCTTCGCCAGGGTGTGCATCATCGCCGGGCGGGTGAAGGCCTCCGCCAGGAACACGACGTCGGGGTCGGTCCGGGCGACGTCGGCGAGCACCTTCTCCCAGAACGCCACCGGTTTGGTGTGCGGGTTGTCGACCCGGAAGATCCGGATGCCGTGGGACATCCAGAACCGGAGGATCCGGATGGTTTCCTTGACGATTCCGTCCATGTCCTGGTCGAAGTTGACCGGAAAGATGTCCTGGTACTTCTTCGGCGGATTCTCGGCGTACGCGATGGTGCCGTCCGCGCGATGGCTGAACCATTCCGGGTGCTTGTTCACCCAGGGGTGGTCGGGGGAGCACTGGAGGGCGAAGTCCAGCGCCACCTCCAGGTGCAGCGCCCGGGCCTCGGTGACGAAGTGGTCGAAGTCCTCGATGGTGCCGAGGTCCGGGTGGACCGCGTCGTGGCCGCCCTCGGGGGAGCCGATCGCCCAGGGCGAGCCGACGTCGTGCGGGCCGGCCGTCAGGGTGTTGTCCGGGCCCTTGCGGAAGGCTCGGCCGATCGGGTGGACCGGCGGCAGGTAGACCACGTCGAAGCCCATCGCGGCGACGGCCGGCAGCCGCTCGGCGGCGGTGCGCAGGTTGCCCGGGCGCGGCGGCTCGACGCCGGTCGGGTCCACCACGGCGCCCTCCGAGCGGGGGAAGAACTCGTACCAGGAGCCGAACAGCGCGCGCTCGCGGTCCACCTGGAGCGGCAGCGGGCGGGAGGCGCTGAGCAGCTCGCGCAGCGGGTGGCGGACCAGCACGTCGAGCACCTCGGGGGCGAGCGCGGCGGCCAGCCGGGACAGCGGCGGCATGGTCGGGTCGCGCAGCGCGTCGGCGGCGGCCAGCAGGTCGGCGCGGCCCTCCTTCTTGGGCACCCCGGCGGCGGCCCGTTCCAGCAGCCGGGCGCCCTCCTCCAGGACCAGCGCGGTGTCGATCCCGGCGGGCAGCTTCACCGCGGCGGTCTTGCGCCAGGTGGCGACCGGGTCGCTCCACGCCTCCACCAGGTACGACCAGCGCCCGGGCGCGGTCGGGGTGACGTACGCGCCCCAGCGGTCGGTGCCCTCGGCCAGTTCGCGCATCGGCGTCCACGGGCCGCTGCGGCCGCGCGGGTCGCGCAGCACCACGTTGGCGTTGACGGCGTCGTGGCCCTCGCGGAAGACGGTCGCGGTGACCGGGAAGGTCTCGCCGACGACGGCCTTGGCCGGGCGGCGGCCGGCGTCGACGAGGGGACTGACGTCCAGGACGGGGATGCGGCCGATCACGGTGTCGCTCTCTGTCGTCTTGCGGGCGGAGGGCTTGGTGGAGGGCTTGGTGGAGGGCTTGGCGGCGGCCTTGCCGACGGTCCTCCCGGCGGGTTCGGCCGCGGTCCGGCGGCGCGGCGCGGGATCGGCCCCGGTGCCGGCCTTCGGGGTGGTGGCCGACGCGGTGGCGGTGCTGCGGCGCGTGGTGGTGCGCCGGCGGGGCGTCGCGGTCCGGTCCTCCTCGCTCCCGGGGTGTCGGGTCGCGGAGGGCTGTGCCGCGGGGGGCTGGGCTTCGGAGGATCCGCCACCGCCCGCCCCGGACGCCCTCGGCGCCGGCATCGCCGGATCTGTCCGAGTGTCAGAATCCATCCGTCCGGCGGATTCCGCGACCGCTGCGTCGAGGCCTTCGGCCACCGGTGTGGACTGGTCCCGCGTGTCGCCGTGCATGCCAAGCTCCTGCCCGAGATCGGCGGCAGCTCCCCGCGGGCCGGGGTCGGGCCGGGGGAGTACCGGAGGACTGCTGGGTGGGGAGGACGTGCCACCGGAGCCTGCCCGCGCCGCTGTTCCCGGCAACCTGCCCGGCGCCCGCCGAGCCGGTGGTGGGACGCCCCGGAGCCCGTGTGCGTCCCGGCGCACGCCTGCGCGGGCCACGCCCCGGCCGACCCGGTCCACCCGTGAACGAGCGGGCCGGGCGTCAGGACACGCGTCCGTGCGCGGTGAGCGCCGAATGGGCTAAGAAGGACGGGAACGGCCAACACGAAAAGGATTCGGACGTGCTGCTTCGCGGGGGACGCCACCCGTCGTCGCACTCCCCACAGCACCAACGACCTTCGGTCATCCTCGCACCGGCGACAAGGTTTTTGCAGCGGTACGACAGTAGTTTCGGGCCTTCTCCCGGGTGGACGGGCCCCCGCAAATGGAGTCGTACCGAAGAGTTCACGCATTGGTAGCGCGGGCCTCCGAAATGTGCGCCGCGCGCGCCCCTCGTGCAGACCAATGCGCCGAATGCGATCTCATCAATAGCCCGAACGGATGCCCAATAGCCCACTTGACGCACTGTCGGACCGACCGCCGAGGCTACGCTTCACGCCGTGAAGGCAATCCGCAGATTCACCGTCCGCACCGTCCTGCCCGAACAACTCCAGCCGTTGCACGAGCTGGCCCTCAACCTGCGCTGGTCCTGGCACCCCGAGACCAGGGACCTCTTCCGGTCCGTGGACCCGGAGGTCTGGGCCGCGACCGGCGAGGACCCGGTACGGCTGCTCGGGGAGGTCCCGGCCGCCCGACTGGCCGCACTCGCCACGGACCGGCGCTTCCTGCGCAGACTCGGCGACCTCGCCGACGACCTGCGCGAGTACCTCACCGGCCCCCGCTGGTACCAGAACCGGCAGCAGTCCGACGCCGCCCCGCTGCCCGCCGCGATCGCCTACTTCTCGCCCGAGTACGGCATCGCCGCCGCGCTGCCCCAGTACTCCGGCGGACTCGGCATCCTGGCCGGCGACCACCTCAAGGCCGCCAGCGACCTCGGCGTGCCGGTCGTCGGCGTCGGCCTGTTCTACCGGCACGGCTACTTCCGGCAGTCCCTGAGCCGGGACGGCTGGCAGCAGGAGCGCTATCCGCTGCTCGATCCGGACGAACTCGCGGTCAGCCTGCTGCGGGAGGCCGACGGCACCCCCGGCCGGGTCGACCTCGCCCTGCCCGGCGGCCGCACCCTGGCCGCCCACATCTGGAAGGCCCAGGTCGGGCGGGTCCCGCTGCTGCTGCTCGACTCCGACATCGAGGCCAACTCGCCCGCCGAGCGGGACGTCACCGACCGGCTGTACGGCGGCGGCAGCGAGCACCGGCTGCTCCAGGAGATGCTGCTCGGCATCGGCGGCGTCCGGGCGGTGCGCACGTACTGCCGGCTCACCGGGCACCCCGCCCCCGACGTCTTCCACACCAACGAGGGCCACGCCGGTTTCCTCGGCGTCGAACGCATCCGCGAACTGATCGCCGACGGCCGGGCCGGCCTCGACTTCGCCGCCGCCCTGGAGGCCGTCCGGGCCGGCACCCTCTTCACCACCCACACGCCCGTCCCGGCCGGCATCGACCGCTTCGACCGCGAGCTGGTCGCCCGCCACTTCGGCGGCGACGCCACGCTGCCGGGCGTACCGGTCGACCAGGTGCTCGCGCTCGGCGCCGAGAGCTGGCCCGACGGGGACCCGAAGCTCTTCAACATGGCCGCCATGGGCCTGCGGCTCGCCCAGCGCGCCAACGGGGTCTCCACCCTGCACGGCGAGGTCAGCCGCTCGATGTTCAACGGCCTGTGGCCCGGCTTCGACCCCGCGGAGGTGCCGATCACCTCGGTCACCAACGGCGTGCACGCCGCCACCTGGATCGACCCGGCGGTGGTCCGGCTCGGCGCCGCCGAACTCGGCGCCGAGCGCGCCGAGGAGGCGATGACCACCGGCGAGACCCGGCGCTGGAGCGGACTGGAACGCATCGGCAACACCGAGGTCTGGGAGCTGCGGCGCACCCTGCGGGCCCAGCTGGTGGAGGAGGCCCGCCGCCGGCTGCACGCCTCCTGGCGCCGGCGCGGGGCCGGCGCGGCCGAGCTCGGCTGGGTCTCCTCGGTGCTCGACCCCGACGTGCTCACCATCGGCTTCGCCCGCCGGGTGCCCTCGTACAAGCGGCTCACCCTGATGCTGCGCGACCCGGAGCGGCTGCGCGGACTGCTGCTGCACCCCACCCGGCCGGTGCAGATCGTCGTCGCCGGCAAGGCCCACCCGGCCGACGACGGCGGCAAGCGGCTGATCCAGCAGATGGTCGCCTTCGCCGACGATCCGGCGGTGCGGCACCGGATCGTCTTCCTGCCGGACTACGACATGGCGATGGCCCAGCGCCTCTACCCGGGCTGCGACGTCTGGCTGAACAACCCGCTGCGCCCGCTGGAGGCCTGCGGCACCTCCGGGATGAAGGCCGCGCTCAACGGCTGCCTCAACCTGTCCGTCCTGGACGGCTGGTGGGACGAGTGGTTCGACGGCCGCAACGGCTGGGCGATCCCCACCGCCGACGAGAGCGGCGGGGCGCTCGACCCGGACAGCGGCGAGGCCGAGCGGCGCGACGACATCGAGGCGGCCGCGCTCTACGACCTGATCGAGAACCAGGTCGCCGCCCGGTTCTACGACCGGGACGCCGACGGGCTGCCGCAGCAGTGGATCGCCATGGTCCGGCACACCCTGGTCACCCTCGGGCCCAAGGTGCTGGCCGGGCGGATGGTCCGGGAGTACGTCGAACGGCTGTACGCCCCGGCGGCGCAGGCCCAGCGGGAGCTGGCGGGGCAGCACGCGACCGGGCGGTTCACGGGCGCGCGCGAGCTGGCGGTCTGGAAGGCGAAGGTCCGGGAGGCGTGGCCGGCCGTCCGGGTCGAGCACGTCGAGGCGGACTGCCCGGCCGAGGCGCAGGAGCTGGGCAGCTCGCTGGCGCTGCGGGTGCAGGTCGCGCTCGGGACGCTGGAACCGGGCGACGTCGAGGTGCAGGCGGTCTCCGGCCGGGTGGACGAACGGGACCGGATCTCGGACGCCTGCCTGCTCGCCCTCAAGCCGGTCGGCGGGCCGGACCTGGACGGCCGCACCCGCTACGAGGGTTCGTTGGAGCTGTGCCGGACCGGCCCGTTCGGCTACACCGTCCGGGTGCTGCCCGCGCACCCCCGGCTGGCCTCGCCGGCCGAGCTGGGGCTGGTCGCCCTGCCGGCCGAGTCGGCCGGGATGGACGCCGGACTGCTGCGCTGACCCCGCGGGCGGCTGCCGTGCGTCCCGGGGAGGACGGCAGCCGCCCGCGGGGCCGTGAACCACGGCCGCGGCCGGGCCCGTACGTCCGGTCGGGAAGTGGGGAGGCCCGGCCGGGTGCGTGACGGCGCACCCGGTCGGGCACATTCATGGGGGCCCGGAGCCGGACCCTAGACCAGGCTGTCCCGCCAGGCCCGGTGGAGGGCGGCGAAACGGCCGGAGCCGTCGATCAGCTCCTGTGGGGAGCCATCTTCCACGATCCGGCCCTGGTCCATCACCAGGACACGGTCGGCGATCTCCACGGTGGAGAGCCGGTGGGCGATGATCACCGCCGTCCGGCCGGCCAGCACGGTGCGCATCGCCCGCTGCACGGCCTGCTCCCCGGGGACGTCCAGCGAGCTGGTCGCCTCGTCCAGGATCAGCACCGCCGGGTCGGCCAGCAGGGCGCGGGCGAAGGCCACCAGCTGGCGCTGGCCGGCCGAGATCCGGCCGCCGCGCTTGCGCACGTCGGTGTCGAAGCCGTCCGGCAGGGCGGCGATGAACTCGTACGCGCCGATGTCGCGGGCGGCCTGCTCGACCTCCGCGCGGGTGGCGCCGGGGCGGCCGATCGCGATGTTCTCGGCGACGGTGCCGGAGAACAGGAAGGACTCCTGGGTGACCATCACCACCCCGCGCCGCAGCTCGGGGGTGGCCAGGTCGCGCAGCTCCACGCCGTCCAGCCGGATCCGGCCGTCGGTCGGGTCGTAGAAGCGGGCCAGCAGCTTGGCGACCGTCGACTTGCCCGCGCCGGTCGCGCCGACCACCGCCACCGTCTGCCCGGCCGGGATCGACAGGTCGAAGGGCGGCAGCACCTCCTTGCCGGTCCGGTAGGCGAAGCGGGTGCCCTCGAAGGCCACCGCCCGGCCCTTGCCGTCGGCCCGGGGCAGCTCGACGGGCTCGGCCGGCTCGGCGACGGTCGGCTCGTGGGCGAGCAGGCCGGAGATCTTCTCCAGGGCGGCGGCGGCCGACTGGTAGCTGTTCAGGAACATCGCCAGCTGGTCGATCGGGTCGAAGAGCCGGCGCAGGTAGAGCGCGAAGGCGGTGAGCACGCCCAGCTCCAGCGCGTCGTCCACGACCAGGTAGGCGCCGAGCAGCACCACGCCGGTGGTCCACAGGTTGGCGGTGGCGCGGGAGAGGCCGACGTAGCGGGCGATCTCCAGCAGGCCGTCCGCCGTCGCGGTGGCGGACTGCTGGTTGACCACGGCGAAGGCCGCGTCGTTGGCCTTCTCGCGGCGGAAGGCCTGCACCGGACGGATGCCGTTCATGGTCTCGGTGAAGCGGACGATCAGCGAGGCCGCCGAGGTGCGCGAGCGCCGGTAGACCCGGCGCGAGCGGCGGCGGAAGGAGCGGGCGATCAGGGCCAGCGGCAGGAAGGCCGCCAGCGAGACCAGGCCGAGCCGCCAGTCCAGCACCAGCAGCAGCACCGAGATGTAGCAGACCGACAGGAAGACCGTCAGCAGCTCCTGCAGACCCTCGGAGAGCAGCTCGCGCAGCGCGTCGATGTCGCTGGTGGCGCGGGAGATGATCCGGCCCGAGGTGTAGCGCTCGTGGAAGTCCAGGCTGAGCCGCTGGGCGTGCCGGAAGATCCGGCCGCGCAGCTCCAGCACGATGTCCTGGTTGACCCGGGCGCTGATCTTGATGAACGCCCACTGCAGCACCGGGCTGAGCAGCGCGCAGAACAGGTAGGCCGCGACCACCGCGATCAGCGGGCCGGAGTCGTGCTCGCGCAGTGCCGGGATGCCGCGGTCCATCGCCACCGCGACCAGCAGCGGTCCGGTCTGGAGCGCGGCCTGCTGGACCAGGATGATCACCATCGCGATGGTGATCCGGGCCCGGTGCGGGCCGAGCAGCGAGCGCAGCAGCGCCCGGGGAGCACCCGGTGGGACGGGGATGTCCTCCTCGTCGGCGGGAGGTGCGGGCAGCTCCTCCTCGGCCGGCTCGGCGGGCCCGGTCCGGACGGGTTCGGCGGTGGTGGTCATGCGCGCCCTCCATTCGACGCGAGGGAGCCCTCGGGCACCGGGGCGGCCTCGCCCGACATCAGTTCTCGGTAGTGCGCGCAGTCGCGCAGCAGCTCCTGGTGGGTGCCGACGGCCGCGATCCGGCCGTCCGCCAGCACCGCGACCCGGTCGGCGAGCAGCACGGTGCTGGGGCGGTGGGCGACCACCAGGGCGGTGGTGGTGCCGAGGACCTCGCGCAGCGCCCGCTCGACCAGGGCCTCGGTGTGCACGTCCAGGGCGGAGAGCGGGTCGTCCAGCACCAGGAAGGCCGGGTCGCCGACCACCGCGCGGGCCAGCGCGAGGCGCTGGCGCTGGCCGCCGGACAGGCTCAGCCCCTGCTCGCCGACCTCGGTGTCCGGGCCCTGCGGGAGCTTCTCGACGAAGCCGGCCTGGGCGGTGGCGAGGGCGGTGCGCAGCTGCTCCTCGCCGGCGCCCGGGGCGCCCATCAGGACGTTCTCCCGGACGGTGGCGGAGAACAGGGTGGGCTCCTCGAAGGCGACCGCGACGAGTTCGCGCAGCCGCTGCCGGGGCAGCTCGCGGACGTCCCGGCCGTCCAGCGTGATGGTGCCGGCGGTGGCGTCGTACAGCCGGGGGAGCAGGGCGGTGAGCGTGGTCTTGCCGCTGCCGGTGGCGCCGACCAGGGCCATCGTCTCGCCGCTGCGGACGTGCAGGTCGATGCCGGCCAGCAGGTCGGGGCTGTCCCCGGGGGCGTCGGGGTAGCGGAAGCGGACGCCGGTGAAGCGGATGCCGTCCGCGGCGGCGAGTTCGGCGGCGGTGCCCGGGTCCGGGGTCTCCGGCTCGTCCATCACTTCGAAGAAGCGGTCGGTGGCGGTGGCCGCGTCGTTGCCGTAGGCGAGCAGCCAGCCGAGCGACTCGACGGGCCAGCGCAGCGCGAGCGCGGTGGAGAGGAAGGCGACCAGGGTGCCGGCGCTCAGGCCGTCGTTCGCCACCAGGTAGGCGCCGACGGCGAGGGCGCAGCCCAGCGCGATCTCCGGCAGTCCGACGGTGACCGCCCACAGGTTGGCGAGCAGGTGCGCCTTGCGCAGCTCGGTGCGGCGCAGCTCCTGGGACTGGGCGCGGAAGCGCTCGGCCATCGAGCGGTGGCGGCCGAAGGCCTTGAGGATGCGGATGCCGAGGACGGACTCCTCGACCACGGTGGCGAGGTCCCCGTTCTGGTCCTGGGCGCGCCGGGTGGCGCCGGAGTAGCCGGTCTCGAACCGCCGGGTGACCACGAACAGCGGGACGACCGGGATCAGGGCGATCAGGGCGAGCCGCCAGTCCTGGGTGAACATCAGCACCGTGCCGGCCAGGAACATCACCGAGTTGACGATCAGGAAGACCAGCGGGAAGGCCAGGAACAGCCGCATGGTGTACATGTCGGCGGTGGCCCGGGAGAGCAACTGGCCGGAGCCCCAGCGGTCGTGGAAGGAGACCGGCAGCCGCTGGAGCTTGGCGAAGAGGTCCCCGCGCATCGCCGTCTCCAGCCCGGCCAGCGGGCGGGCCAGCACCACCCGGCGGGTGTAGAACAGCGCCGACTCGACCAGGCCGAGGATCAGCAGCAGGCCGACCAGGGGCCAGAGGCCGGCGAGGTCGCGCTCGGCGAGCGGGCCGTCCACGATCCGGCCGAGGACCACCGGGACGGCGAGGGTGCTCAGCATGGCGAGCGTCGCGGCCGTCACCGAGACGGCCAGCCGGCCGCGGACGGCACGGGCGTACGGCCACAGGCGCAGCAGGGAGCGGACCGCGGAGTGTCGCGGCCCGGGCCCGGTCCGGCCGGTTCCGTCGGGTTCGTCGGTTCTGCCCGGCTCCCCGGGGCCGTCGGTTCGGGGGCTTCCCTGGGGCGGGTTGTCGTGGTCCTGCCTGTTCTCGGCCATCGCGGTGAGGGTAGGCACAGAGCCCGTCACTTCTCATCCGGTTTTTCGCCCCTGTCGGTGCGGCCCGCCGAGAACCGGCCACCTGAACGGCCGGGGCGGGCGCGAAAGGACGGGGCGCGCATAGCCGTTCGTGCGGACAGGAGTGCGCCGCGCGCCTCTTGCGAGCGCCCTGCTGATCGGCCGATGACAGCTCCTGACGGACTGCCTTTGATGCGCGAGTGACAGGAGTGCACACATGACGGTCGAAACCGAACCCACCCCGGGGCCCGGCTCCGCAATCGTGCAGGTACGGGCCCAGCTCAGCCTCAGCACGACCGCGGCGCGGAACCTGGCGACGACGACCAAGTCGAAGCCGCAGATGCAGGAGATCACCTCCCGCTGGCTGCTGAGGATGCTGCCGTGGGTGGAGGTCGGCGCGGGCACCTACCGGGTCAACCGGCGGCTGAGCTTCGCCCCCGGGCAGGGCCGGGTGAGCTTCGCGAAGACCGGCTCCGCGGTGACGGTGATCGCCCCCTCGCTGGCCGAGGTTCCGGCGCTGCGCGGTTTCGAGGACGAGGAGGTGCTCGCCGAGATGGCCCGCCGGTTCGTCCAGCGGGACTTCGCGCAGGGCGACGTGCTGGTGCGGGAGGGGGCGCCGATCGAGGAGGTGTTCCTGATCGCGCACGGCAAGGTGGACCGGATCGGCACCGGCAAGTACGGCGAGCAGACCGTGCTCGGCTCGCTCGCGGACGGCGACCACCTGGGCGCCGAGGCGATCACCGAGGGCGGCGGCACCTGGCCGTACACCGTGCGGGCGAACACCTCAGGGGTCGCGATGACGCTGCCCTGGCCGGTGCTCCAGGAGCTGATCGGCCGCTCCGAGGCGCTGCGCGAGCAGCTGCTGGGCTTCGCAGCCGACGTCGCGCAGGCGCAGAACGAGCACGGCGAGGCGAGGATCGACCTCTCGGCCGGCCACCGGGGCGAGTACGAGCTGCCCGGCGCCTTCGTGGACTACGAGCTGAAGCCGCGCGAGTACGAGCTGAGCGTCGCGCAGACCGTGCTCAAGGTGCACACCCGGGTCGCGGACCTCTACAACCAGCCGATGAACCAGACCGAGGAGCAGCTGCGGCTGACCGTCGAGGCCCTGCGGGAGCGGCAGGAGCACGAGCTCGTCAACAACCCGGAGTTCGGCCTGCTCGGCAACGCCGACTTCGACCAGCGGATCCAGACCCGCGCCGGGGCGCCCACCCCGGACGACCTGGACGAGCTGCTGAGCATGCGCCGTGACACCGACTACCTGTTCGCCCACCCGCGGGCGATCGCGGCCTTCGAGCGGGAGTGCAACCGGGCCGGCGTCTACCCGTCCACCGTCGACGTCCTCGGCAAGCAGCGGCCGACCTGGCGCGGGGTGCCGATCTTCCCGTGCAACAAGATCCCGGTGTCCGACCAGCAGACCACCGCGTTCATCGCGATGCGCGTCGGCGAGGAGAACCAGGGCGTGGTCGGCCTCACCCAGGTCGGCATCCCGGACGAGGTGGAGCCGGGCCTGAACGTGCGGTTCATGGGCATCGACGAGAAGGCGATCGCCTCCTACCTGGTCAGCACCTACTACTCGGCGGCGGTGCTGGTGCCGGACGCGATCGGGGTGCTGGAGAACGTCGAGCTCGGGCACGCCCGCGGCTGAGCCCGGGCCCTCAGGCAGCGGGCGCGCGCAGCAGCCGCAGCGAGCGCCCGCCGAGCACGACGGCGCCGCGCGGGCACGGTCCGTCCGGGCCCGCGGCGGTGTCGACCACCGTCTCCCAGCCGACCGCCGCCTCCCGCCCGACCGCCGCCTCCCGCCCGGCCGGCGCCTCCCGCCCGGTCATCGGCTCCCGTTCGGCGGCCGGCGCCGCGCGGGGCTCGCCGGGCAGGGTGAACACCACCGGTTCGTGGCCCGCGTTGAGCAGCAGCAGGAAGCTGTCGTCGCTGAGCGGCAGCCCGGTCTCGTCCCGTTCGGACAGCGCGGTGCCGCAGAGCAGCATGCCGAGGCAGGCGGTCGGCGCGAACCAGTCGGCCTCGGTCATCTCGGTGCCCCGCGGGGTGAACCAGACGAGGTCGGGCCGGCCGCCGGGGCCGGTGGCGCGGCCGGAGAAGAACGCCCGGCGGCGCAGCACCGGGTGGGCCCGGCGCAGCCGGACCAGCCGGGCGGTGAGCTCGCACAGCTCCTGCCAGCCGGGCTGCTCCAGCAGCGACCAGTCCAGCCAGCCGACCTCGTTGTCCTGGCAGTAGGCGTTGTTGTTGCCGCCCTGGGTGCGGCCCAGCTCGTCGCCGGCGGTGATCATCGGGACGCCGGCGGAGAGCAGCAGGGTGGCCGTCAGGTTGCGCAGCTGGCGCAGGCGCAGGGAGTTGACCGCCGGGTCGGCGGTCTCGCCCTCGGCGCCGTGGTTCCAGGAGCGGTTGTCCTCGGTGCCGTCCCGGTTGTCCTCGCCGTTGGCCTCGTTGTGCTTGCGGTCGTAGGAGACCAGGTCGCGCAGGGTGAAACCGTCGTGCGCCGTCACGTAGTTGACCGAGGCGCCCGGGCGGCGGCCGGCCCGCTGGTAGAGGTCGGAGGAGCCGGAGAGGCGGTAGCCGAGCTCGCGCACGTCGGGGCGGGCGCCGCGCCAGAAGTCCCGTACGGTGTCGCGGTACTTGTCGTTCCACTCGGCCCACAGCGGGGGGAAGCCGCCGACCTGGTAGCCGCCCGGGCCCACGTCCCAGGGCTCGGCGATCAGCTTCACCCGGCTGAGCAGGGGGTCCTGGGCGACGGCGGCGAGGAAGGGGTGGTCCATGTCGACTGCGTCGCCGCCGTTCGGACCGCCGCGGGCCAGCGCGGCGGCCAGGTCGAAGCGGAAGCCGTCCACGCCCATCTCGGCGACCCAGTAGCGCAGCGAGTCGGTGATCAGCCGGATCACCTGGGGGCGGCGGGTGTCCAGGGTGTTGCCGCAGCCGGTGTAGTCGGCGTAGCCGCGGGGGCGGTTGGGCGGGAGGCGGTAGTAGGCGGCGTTGTCGATGCCGCGCAGCGAGAGCGCCGGGCCGAGTGCGCCGCCCTCGGCGGTGTGGTTGAACACCACGTCCAGGATCACCTCGATCCCGGCGGCGTGCAGGGCGCGGACCATCCGCTTGAACTCGCCGACCTGGCCGCCGCGGGAGCCGGAGGCGGAGTAGCCGGCGTGCGGGGCGAAGTAGCCGATCGTGTTGTAGCCCCAGTAGTTGACCAGTCCGCGGGCCTGCAGGTGGTCCTCGCTGGCGTGCTGGTGCACCGGCAGCAGCTCGACGGCGGTCACCCCGAGGCGGGTGAGGTGGGCGACGGCGGCGGGGTGGGCGAGGCCGGCGTAGGTGCCGCGCAGCTGCGGCGGGACCTCGGGGTGGCGCATGGTGAAGCCGCGCACGTGCAGTTCGTAGAGCACCGTCTCGGCCCACGGGGTCCTCGGGCGGTGGTCGTCGGACCAGTCGTCGTCGTCGTGGACGACCACGGATCTGGGCACGTACGGCGCGGAGTCGCGGTTGTCCCGGACGGTGTCGGCGACGTCCGCCTCGGGCCAGTTGCGGACGGCGGAGCAGACGGCGTCGTGCGAGGTGTAACAGCCGTCCACGGCGCGGGCGTACGGGTCGAGCAGCAGCTTGGCCGGGTTCCAGCGGGCGCCGGTCCACGGGTCCCAGCGGCCGTGCACGCGGAAGCCGTAGCGGGTGCCGGGGCGCACGTCGGGGAGGAAGCCGTGCCAGATCTGGACGTCCTGCTCGGTGAGGTGGTGCCGGCTCTCCCGGCCGTCCTCGTCGAACAGGCACAGCTCGACGGCCTCGGCGCCGGCCGCCCAGAGCGCGAAGTTGGTGCCCCGGCGGCCGCGCCGGTCGGTGCGGCAGCGGGCGCCGAGCGGCTGCCAGCTGCCGGGCCAGGGCGGTTCGGCGGTGCGGTGCGGACCGCCGACCGGCCGTACCCCGGCTTCCAGCTCCTGCCCTGACGCCATGGCCGCACCCTCCCTGGGCGGGGTGTCCCGGACCCCGTTCACCTTCTCCTTCCCGGATTGCGCAGATCGGAAGCCGTTGAACGGGGGCTTACCGGCGGATGGCGGCCAGGGTGGCGGGTTGACGGGATGGGGGGATTCCGGGGCGATCGGCGTGTCCCCGCGTCGATGCGCCTCGTTGTTCCCGGCGTCGGACGCGAACAGTGGGAGGGCCCCGGGATGCGGCGCCGAGGACGGGTGTGGGCGCGGGGCGCGGCGGCGGTGGCCTGCTGCCTTGCCGTCCTGACGGGTTGCGGCGGCGGTGGCTCCACGGCCGTGCCGGACGGGGACGCGGTCGCGGCCGGTGGGCACACCACGCCGGCGGCGCCGTCCCGGGCGGTGCTCACCGTGCAGCCGGCCGACGGCGCGCAGGACGTGCAGCCGGAGGGCGCCGTCCGGGTGAGCGCCGCGCAGGGCCGGCTGGTCTCCGTCCGGCTGGCCGACGCCAAGGGCACCGAGGTGCCCGGCACGATCGCCCCGGACGGCACCGGCTGGGCGCCGGACGGCCCGCTGCCGCTCGGCACCGCGTTCACCCTGGACTCCGTCGCCGAGGACGAGCAGGGCCAGAAGGCGGCCCAGCACTCGGCGTTCACGACCGTCGCCCGGGCGCACACCTTCGTGGCCTTCTTCACCCCGGAGGACGGCTCCACGGTCGGCGTCGGCATGCCGGTGTCGCTGCGCTTCAGCCGTCCGATCACCGACCGGGCGGCGGTGGAGAAGGCCGTCCAGGTCGCCGCCGACCCGCCGGTGCCGGTGGCCGCGCACTGGTTCGACGGCCAGCGGCTGGACTTCCGCCCGCAGCAGTACTGGGCGGCCGGCACCAAGGTCGCGGTGGCGCTGCGGCTCAAGGACGTGCAGGGCGCGCCGGGGGAGTTCGGCACCCAGAGCCGGGAGCTGCACTTCACCGTCGGCCGGGCGCAGGTCTCCACCGTCGACCTGGACGCCCACACCCTGACCGTCCGGGCCGGCCAGGGCGGCGCGGTGGTCCGGGTGCTCAAGGTCTCCGGCGGCAGCCGGGACCACTCCACCTACCGGGGCGTGATGGTGGTGTCGGAGAAGTACAAGGTGACCCGGATGGACTCGCAGACCGTCGGCATGGGCGACGAGTACGACATCAAGGACGTCCCGCACGCCATGCGGCTGACCACCTCCGGCACCTTCGTGCACGGCAACTACTGGGCCGACCCGGGGGTGTTCGGCGCCACCAACACCAGCCACGGCTGCATCGGGCTGGCCGATGCCAAGGGCGGGGCGAGCAAGGACTCCCCGGCGGGCTGGCTGTTCGAGCACACCATCCCGGGGGACGTGCTGGAGGTGAAGGCCTCGTCCGGGGACTTCGTGCCGCCGCAGAACGGGCTCAACGGCTGGAACGTACCGTGGGAGCAGTGGGTGGCGGGGAGCGCGCTGCCGCAGGCGGTGTCGGTCGGGGCGTCCGAGTCCGGGGTTCCGTCGGCCGTGGTGTCCGTTCCGGCCGTGCCGCCGGCCGTGCCGTAAGGGCCGTTCAGGGGTCCGAGGGGGTTTCCGTCCCGTTCCGTCCCGACTTCACGCCTGCTTCACACGCCGTCAACCCGACTCCCCTCAGCTTTCACTCGGAAGGCTTAGTTATCCTGCTCCGGCGCGTCCGGGGTCCGGCCGGAAAGATCGGCCGGACAGTGCAACTCATGGGGGCACTCAGCGCGTCAAGTGAGTGAATACCGGGAGGGGAGAAACCGTGAAGACGGGTAAGACGGCCGGCGCAGCGATACGCACCACCAACCGCTACGGGCGCAGGAGTGCGATGGCGCTGGTCATGGGTGGGGTGCTGCTGCTCACCGCGGCCTGCAACGACGACAAGGGCAGCGGTTCGGGCGGTTCGGCGGCCGGCGGTGGGGCCTCGGCTTCGGCCGCGGCGGACGGGGGCGGGTCGGCCACGCCGAAGCCCTCGGCCGCGGTGCTCGCCGTCGAGCCGAAGGACGGTGCCCAGGACGTCCCGCCGAACGGGCTCCAGGTGTCCGTCTCCAACGGCAAGCTCACCACGGTCGAGGTGACCGACAAGGACGGCAAGCCGGTCGACGGGGCGATCACCCCGGACGGCTCCGGCTGGAAGCCCGCGGGGGCGCTCGCGGTCGGCATGGCGTACAAGGTGAACGCGCAGGCGAAGGACGGCGAGGGCCTGGTGGCCGCGTCCACCACCTCGTTCACCACCCTGACGCCGGACAAGAAGATCGCCACCAACGACAACATCAGCGACGGCGCCACCTACGGCGTCGGCATGATCGTCTCGGTGAACTTCAACAAGGACGTCAAGAACAAGGACGCCGTCGTCAAGGGCATCAGCATCGAGTCCAGCAACGGCACCGTGGTCAAGGGCCACTGGTTCGGTGACCGCCGGGTGGACTTCCGCCCGGAGCAGTACTGGGCGCCGGGCACCAAGGTGACCGTCAAGTACCGGCTGAAGAACGTCGAGGTCGCGCCCGGCATCTACGGCGACGTGGACAAGGACGAGCCGTTCACCATCGGCCGGTCGATGATCTCCACCGCGGACGCCAAGTCGCACCAGATGACCGTCGAGCGGGACGGTCAGAGCGCCACCCTGCCGGTCACCCTGGGCGCGGACGCCACGCCGTCCTGGGGCGGGACGATGGTGGTCATGTCCAAGGAGAAGGTCACCCGGATGAACTCGCAGACCGTCGGTCTCGGCGGCGAGTACGACATCCAGGACGTGCCGCACGCGATGCGGCTGACCACCTCCGGCACCTTCGTGCACGGCAACTACTGGGCCAGCCCGTTCGGCAAGACCAACGCCAGCCACGGCTGCGTGTCGATGCAGGACGTGAAGGGCGGCAGCGACAGCTCGGTCGCGGGCAAGTTCTTCAACGACTCGATGATCGGCGACCCGATCAAGGTCGTGAACACCAAGGAGAAGACCGTCGCGCCCTCCAACGGGCTGGGCGGCTGGAACGTGGACTGGGCCAACTGGTAGGCCCTACCCGCCGGAGGGCCCGGATACCCGGGCCCTCCGGCGAGTCCTTCGCCGCGCGGCCCGATCCTCACCCGTTGGGGTCGGGCCGCCGCGGTTTCCGGGGCGATCAGCCCCACGCGTGGCGCAACCTTTCCGGTGGCCGGGTGCGTGCAACCGGTCGGGTCCGTCGGGTCCACGGGGAGTTTCTCGGATCTTCTGAGGGAGGGAATCGACGTTGAGGTCGATACGCAGAGTGGTGGCGGTCGGTCTGGTCGGCGGGGCGATGACGCTGACGGCGGCCTGCGGCGGGGGCGGCGGGGGTACGGGGGGCAGCGCGGCCAAGGCCGACCTGGGGGCCGGCGGGGCCGCTGCCACGCCCGCGGCGGCGGCGCCCACCAGCGCGGTGCCCACCAGCGCGGTGCCGAAGGTCTCCACGGCCGCCGTGAGCATCGAGCCCAAGGCCGGCTCGGTGGACGTGGCGCCGAACGCGCTCAGGATCGGCGCGACCGGGGGCAGGCTCACCACCGTCAAGGTGAGCGACAGGGCCGGCAAGGAGGTCCCCGGCACCATCTCCGCCGACGGCGCCTCCTGGACGCCGACGGCCGGCCTGGAGGTGGGCACCGCCTACCAGGTCAGCGCGATGGCCGCGGACGCGAACGGCGCGGTCGCCACGGCGGACAGCAGCTTCACCACGCTGACGCCGACGGCGCTCGCCAAGGCCTCCGACAACGTGGACAACGACGCCACGTACGGCGTCGGCATGATCGTCTCGGTGAACTTCGGCAAGGACGTCAAGAACAAGGACGAGGTCCTGCGGGGCATCACCTTCCAGACCGACAACGGCACCGTGGTCAAGGGCCACTGGTTCAACGACCGCCGGCTGGACTTCCGCCCGGAGCAGTACTGGACGCCCGGGACCAAGGTGGTCGTGCACTACCGGCTCAAGAGCGTCGAGATCGCCCCGGGGGTGTACGGCGCGGACCGGGACGAGCCCTTCACGATCGGGCGGTCCCAGGTTTCGACGGTTGACGCCGCGGCACACAAGATGACGGTCGTACGGGACGGTGCGTCGAGCGACATCGACATCAGCGCCGGCGCACCCGAACACCCCACCTGGAACGGCACGATGGTGGTCATGTCCAAGGAGGGCGTGGTGCGGATGCAGTCCAGCACCCTGCCCGGGATGACCGGCGCGCCGTACGACCTCCAGGTCCCGCACTCGATGCGGCTCACCGACTCCGGCACGTACGTGCACGGCAACTACTGGAGCAGCAGCAGCACCTTCGGCGAGGACAACGTCAGCCACGGCTGCGTGGGCCTCAAGGACGTCGAGGGCGGCGGCGCCAGCACCTCCATGGGCAAGTTCTACGACGGCTCGCTGGTCGGCGACGTGATGGTCGTGAAGAACTCGATCCGGAAGGAGACGCTCGACCCGGCGAACGGGCTGAGCGGCTGGAACGTCCCGTGGAGCAACTGGTGACCGGCTGCTGAGGCGTGTGAGGGGTCAACCCGGGATTGACGGAAGTCGGCCCGGGTGACCCCTTCTTGCTTCCGGCATATGCCGACTCGCGGAGATCGTTTGCTCATTGTCCGTACGCGGCTGCTTGCGTTCCGCAATGATGGTCCGCATGGCGGGTTGGGGCGAAGCAGATCAGTCATCGGTTCCCGGGGTCGGCGCGGTGGCCGAGGTTTCCTGGATCGACGTCCAGGGCGGCGGGCTCTCGGCGCTGGAGCGGCTCACCTCCGAGGAGCTGGAGGAGCTGTACTCCGGCAGACTGTGCGACCAGTCGGCGCCCAACGAGGTGCGGCTGCCGTCCCGGCCGGAGTCGGGCCCGGTGGCCCGCAGACTGGTGCTCTCCGTCCTGGAGTCCTGGGAGCTCCACCAGCACCTGGAGGCCGGGGAGTTGCTCACCAGCGAGCTGGTGGCCAACGCGGTGCGGCACGCGGCCGGGCGCACCATCGGCCTGCACGTCAGCCGCAAGCCCGGCTGGCTCCGGATCGAGGTCCGGGACTCCTCCCGGGCGCTGCCCTGCATGATCCTCGCCGAGGCCAGGCCGGTGAACGAGCGGGGGCGGGGGCTGAAGATCGTCGACGACCTCGCCGACCGCTGGGGCGCGGACCTGCTGCCGCGGGGCAAGGGCGTCTGGTTCGAGCTGAAGGTGCGCGAGCGGCCCTGAGGGCCGGGGTGGGTCCGAGGTCCGGGCGGGGCCGACGGTTTCCCCGGAAAACACGCAGGGCCCCCGGATTCGCCGTGGTCCGGCGGGCGGGGGCCCTTGCAGGTCATCGCGTCGGCCAAGGGGGTGCGTGCCGCGCGATGGGTGTCGGCAGTGCCAGGTCGGGCCCGCCGAAGTCATCGGCCCAGGGCGGCGTGCGGTGTCGCCCGCCGTTGGGCTGCTTCGACTATCGCACGGATCTCAGCATGCGGGCAAACCAGGCGTCTTGGAATGCAAGGCTTGTTACCTAGTTCACCTTTGGATTTTGCATACGTTAACGCCATTGCCTGTGAATATTCACGATCGCGGCGATGTGACCATGGCTTGGCGGGCTCGCGCGGCGTGCGCGCGGACGGCGGTCGGGGAGAGGCCGCCGGAGCGGGGCGGTGGGGTCGCGGTTCCGCCGCCGCTGCGGCAGGCGCGGCAGAGGCCGCCGAGGAGGACCTGCGGTCGGCAGGGGGTCCGGCAGTCGGTGCACTCGGGGATGCGGACGGCTTCCGGCGGCTGCGGGCGTTCGGGCGGAAGCTTGTCGATCAGGCGGCGCCGGGTGAGGGCCGCCGCGCTGTGGACCGGGGTGGGCAGGCCCGAGGTGAGGGCGTTCATGAAGAGGGCCAGGGTGGCGCCCCGGGCGAACCACTCGGCGGCGAGCGGTTCGAGCGCTTCGCAGTCGGTGGCGGAGAGGGAGAGGCGGGCGTCCGCGATGCCGAGGCCGGCGAGGGCGGCGTAGGCGACCGAGGTGAGGGGGGCGCGGTTGCGCGTTCGCTCTTCCGGGGGATCGGGTGCGGAATCCGTTGACGCCTCCCCGGCGCCCCCAGTGGCGAGGAAGTGGTTCCACCAAGCGTCGGAGCGGGGCGTCCGGGAGAAGTAGGTGCGGAACACCCACTGGGGGTGCTCGGCGTTGACCCGTTCCCGGACGCGGCGCAGGTGACCTGCGGTGGAGAGCTTGTTGAGGGCCGAGCGGACGGCCATCTGCCCGAAGAGGGGCTGGTGCGCGGCGAGGGTTTTCACGTCCATCGCGGCGCCGTCGGGAAGCTGGTTGATCAGGCTGGCGAGGTATGCCTCGCGGGCCGGGAGGTGAGTGAAGTCGTCCGCTGCCGGGGGGAGTTGCCCGGGGGCCGACTGCTTGCCGTATCCGGGGGAGGCCATGACGGTAGAGTCGTGGGTAGCCACAGGATCGAACCCTCTTCGATCGTGCCGGTCAGACCCCCGTTCGGTGTTGCTGCACCGGCGGGGGTTGTTTCGTTAGTGCGCACGCTACATGGGGGAACTGCCTGTGGAGAAGTCGTGACGATAAGTCATATCTGCTGCGTGCGGGGGTGGTTGGAAGGTGGTTACCCACCCGTTCCACTAAGGGGTCACTCGGGCTCGGTGGCTTGAGCTTCGGCCGCGAAGGCGACGAAGGCCGACCAGGCGGCGGGGGAGAAGGAGAGGGTCGGGCCGGCCTTGTCCTTGGAGTCCCGGACGTGGACGGTGGAGGGGCAGGAGGCGACTTCGATGCACTCGCCGCCGTTGTCGTCGCTGTAGCTGGACTTGAACCAGTCGGCTTCGGCGCTCATAGCTCCTCCGAGACTTTCCCGATGAACTCTGCGGACTCCTCGACACTGAGGGCCTGCATGCGGATCATTCCATGCCGCTGCCTGAGGACGTTCACCCTGTCCGGGTCGGAATGCAGCACGCCGGTTCGATGCCCTTCCACGTAGGCCAGCTGCTCGTGGTCGGCCGTCTCCAGTAGGGTGATGGGGCCGGTGAGGGCGGGATATGCCGCGCGATCTGCAGGAAGCACCTGGATCGCGACGTTCCGCAGGCGGCTCACATCGATGATGTGCGCGAGCTGCCTCTTCATGAGGTCCGCGCTGCCGACCCTTGCCCGCAGTGCGGCTTCGTAGATCACGAAGCCGAACAGCACCCTCGGTGAGTTCGACAGTTTCTCCTGGCGTTGCATCCGGCCCGCGACGCGCGCTTCGACGCTGTCGTCGTCCAGGGGCGGACAGGCGTGGCTGGTCAACTCTCGGGCGTATTCCTCGGTCTGGAGCAGTCCCGGGATGAGCAGGGCCGCGTACGAGTGGATCGCAATCGCGTCGGCCTCGGCATGCGTGTAGCCCTGCGAATAGGACGGGAACTTCTCGGGCGCCAGGTAGTCCGCCGCCCCCAGCAGCATCCCCTTCGCGTCACACAGTTCATCCGCCGTCTGAAGCAGCTTGAGCGACGGCCGCCGCCTCCCCGCCTCCATCGACCGCACGCTCTCGATGTCGTAGCAGGCTTCCTTGGCCAACTGCTCGCGGGTCACTCCCGCCTTCGTACGCCACCGCTTGAGCTGGTCGCCGCAGTACTTCCACGACATCGGGTTTTCCTTCGGCGTGCTCACGGCCCCGTGCTCCTCCCTGCCCTGGTCGCAGGGCGGTTCAAGCTCTCGCTGTACGTATCGCGTAACTGCTGAGGCTATGCCCGGCTGCCGACGCTTGAAGGGTGAAATGGCCGAACTCAGCTCTCCCGAGTGAAGCCGTCCGTACGCCCCCCAAGGACTCTGATGCTCACTCACCCCGTCGATGTCGTCGAGTGGATGTTCCCCCGCCTCCCTCGTAGCGCCGGCCGTGCCCGGATCCGTTTCATCCGGCAGGCCTTCGAGTGGGAGGTGCCCGTCGACTCCGCCGAGACCGGGCTGATCCTCCTCAGCGAACTCGTCACCAACGCCTGCCGTCACGCCCGCTCCCAGCGCGACCGGATGATCGGCGTCCGCGTCCTCCTCCCCACCGATTCCCTCCTCCGCATCGAGGTCTCCGATGCGAACGCCAACCTCCCGACCCTGCGCCACGCCACCCTCGACGACGAGTCGGGCCGTGGCCTCGGACTCGTCGCCTCCCTCTCCACCTCCTGGGGCGCCCACCTGCGCGGTGAGGGCTACATCGGCAAGACCGTCTGGTGCGAACTGGCCCTCCCCACCCCTGCCAACCCGCACGGCTGAGCCCGGTCCTCCGGGCGCACGCAACTGGCGTCGCGCCGGAGCGCGTCCTGATCTTCGACGGCGCCGGAAGTCGCCGCCCGAGAGGATCAGGAGACCACCGTGCGCCCCCTTCCCTGGCCGCCGTCCGCCCCGATCAGGACCGAGCGGCTCGTGCTCCGCGAGCCCGAGGCCCGGGACCGGGCGGCGTTCATCGAGCTGCTGGCCTCGCCGGAGGTGAACACCTACCTCGGTGGGGCCCGGCCGCGTGACGAGATCGAGCGCGAGATGCCCGGGGCGCCCAGCCGCAGCCCCGGCATCTTCGCGGTCGATCTCGACGGGGAGACGATCGGCCAGGTCCTGCTCCGCAAGGAGGCGGGGCGCCTCGGCCGGGTCGGCGAGAGGGCCGAGCTCGGCTACCTGTTTCTGCCGCAGGCGTGGGGACGCGGCTACGCCGCCGAGGCGTGTGCGGCGGCGCTCGACTGGTTCGCCGGCGTGCTCCCCGGGGAACCGGTGGTGCTCGCCACCCAGACCGCCAACCTCCCCTCGATGCGTCTCGCGGCGAAGCTGGGCTTCACCGAGGTCGAGCGCTTCGAGGCCTTCGGCGCCGACCAGTGGTTGGGCCTCTGGTCCCCGACGCCGGCCCACGACTGACCGGGCCCCGCCGCCCGCGTGAGAAGTCGGGTGGGCCGACTTCTCACGCTCACCCGGGGTCAGTTCCACGGTTCCCGGTCGGGGTCTTCGCCCAGCACCTTCGCGGCGGCGACGCAGAGGTCCCTGCCGTAGATCTGGTTGCTGCCGTACTCGGAGCCCCACAGGTCGGTCGCGGCCCGGGCCACGGAGCGCCAGCCGAGGTCCTCGTCGACTCGCCACGTGCGAATCCGCAGGGCCATCTCCGTGGTGACCGTTGCCGGGTCCACAAGGTTGGGTTTCATTCCGGCGACCCTGAGACGTGTCCGACAGTTCCGGCGGGCCGTCGGTCAGTCCTTCGCCTCGACCTCGACGGCGGCCCGGATGTCCAGCGTGCGCAGGGCCAGTTCCTCGGGCTCGCCGGCGCCCGTCTCGTCGACGACGATGCCGACGGTCGTGCCGTCCGCCCAGGCGCAGGTGGTGAGGGACGCGGCCGGGTAGTCGAGCACCGCGCAGTCCAGCGCGCCGCCGAGGGGGCCGGCCGGGTAGTCCTGGCGCGCGACCACCGGGTTGTCCGACGGGTCGCTCATCGTCTGCGTGCCGAAGTACTTGTCCAGCTCCCGCCGGACGTCCGGGAAGCTGCCGGTCAGCCCGATCACGGTCAGCGTGGTTTCGGTCGACCCGGCGGCGCCGTAGCCGGCCACCGTCAGCTCCCGGTACGGCCGCAGGGCTGTCATCTGCCGCTCGATGTCGGCGCGCAGGGCCAGGGTGCTGCCGTCGTCCGGGAGTCGCACCTGGTCGCCGATCCGGTCCGCGAGCACGATCCGGTGCCGCGTCGGGGCGCCGGCCCCGGTCACCGCCGCGACGGTCACCGCGGCGAACAGGCCGACGACCACGACCCCCGCGATCACAGCATTGCGGGGCACCCGCCGGTACCAGGGCAGCGGAGCCACCGGCTCCAGGGTGTTCGCCCAGATCGCCCGGAGGCCGCTGGGCTTCTCGGCCGCCTGGGCACTCTTGAACGTGGTCGTATCGTCACTCTGCACGGGGCCGGATCCTACGTCAGCGCCCGGAACGCCCGCCGGGGTTTTCCGGGCGCCGACGCCTCCGGTGGCAGCCGCATCCCCAGCCTCACGGGACAGAACACCCAGGGACATCGCGGGTGTTCGCGGTCGATGCCGAGCAGGTTCCACTCATCACGCTTGCTCTCCGCCTTGTAGGCGTCGCGCGGCATCCGTCGGAGATCCCTTCCGAAGACATCCGTACAACCTGCTTTTCGTCAACCAGCCGATGCCTCGACCTTGGGGCCGTCGGCAGCCAAGCCTGCATCCAGGGCGAACCATGATGACGACCTCCGAACAGGGCAAGGGCCACCGGACGCGCCCATGGCCGCTCCCGCACGCCCCTACCTCTGGATGCGATGCGGCGCCAGGATGGCAACCGGTTGTGTCCGTCCCAGTGACAGGAGAACAGCATGGGAGAGCACTCGAAGCCGCCGCAGGACCCGAGCCAGGGAACGCCCCCGCCGAACGACGCCGACGGGAAGGTCACCCCGCCGCCGCCGAGCAACGGCAAGCACAAGAAGTGATGACGAGCGACGACGGGGGCCTGGCCGGGTACCGGGCAGGCCTGGACGTGGAGATGGAGCGGCGCGGGGCGTGGCCGGAGGATTCGCCGTGGCTGCGCGACGCCTTCGCCGCGCTGCCGCGCGACCGGTTCGCGCCGGACCGGTTGTGGCGGTGGGACGGCTGGGCCTACATGCCGATCGACCGCGCGGAGGACCGGGACAGGTGGGCCGCCGAGCTGTACTCCGGCGTCGATGCCCCGGCCGTCACCCAGCTCACCGGCGGCCTCCCGTCGTCGTCGCTGTCCGCGCCCTCCGTGGTGGCGGACATGCTGGACAGCCTCCGGGTGGAGCCGGGGCACCGGGTGTGGGACATCGGCACCGGCCAGGGCTGGACGGCGGCGCTGTCCGCCTGGCGGGCCGGGCCGGGTCGGGTGGTCACCACCGAGGTCGACGAGCACCTGGCCGCGTTCGCCCGGGCCAGGCTCGCGGACGCCGGGCTCGACGTCGAGGCGGCGGCCGGGGACGGTACCGGTGGCGGGGTGCCGGGCGGCGGCCCGGTCGACCGCCTCCACGCCGCCTACGCCGTCGAGACCGTCCCCTGGTCCTGGGTCGCGGCGGTCCGGCCGGGCGGACGGATCGTCTACCCCTGGGGCCGGCTGGGGTACGTCGCCCTCACCGTCGCCGACGACGGTGCCGCCGCCCACGGCCGGGTCCACGGCCTGGCCCGGTTCATGGGCGACCGGACCGGCCCGGCCCAGCCGAGCACCGGCCCCGCCGCGTACGCGCAGGTGCGCGGCGACGCCGAACCCGAGACCCGCCGGGCACTGGACCGCGACCCGGCCGGCCTGGAGGACTGGCACCTCCGGTTCGCGCTGCGCGTCGCCGTCCCGGAGGCCGTGCTGTTCACCGAACAGAGCGCGGACGGGCCGGCCGCCCTGGTCCACGACGGGGACCGCTCATGGGCCGAGATCCGCCCGGGTGCGGACGGTCGGCCGCTGCTCCTCCAGGGCGGGCCGCGCCGCCTCGGCGACGAGGTGCTGGCCGCCTGGACCCAGTGGGAGGACCTGGGCCGTCCCGACCTGTACGACTACGGCGTCACCGTCACCCCGCACGCCCAGTGGGCGTGGCAGGGCGACCCGGACACCGGCCCGCGCTGGCCGATCGGACGCTTGCACCCGGCCACGCGGTGACCGTTCTCGGATCCTCCGGCTGAACAGCGTGACGCCGATGTTGCCCGAGAAGTCGGGTGGGCCGACTTCTCGCGCTTCAGGGCGGGCGCCACTGGCCTGCGGCAGCCTGTTCAGGCTTGCCGAAGGCCTGTTTGCGCGATTCACTTGCGCAGAAAGGCCTGACAGCCCGCGAAGGGGGGATCACAGATGTTGCTGAACTTCAGGGTCGCGAACCACCGCTCGATCAGAGACGAGCAATCGCTCCAGCTCAACCCGGTCTATGAAGCGGACAGGCCGCCGGGGACGCACTGGGAAGCGGTCCCCGTGGCAGGCATCTTCGGGGCCAATGCCGCCGGCAAGTCGAACGTGATCGATGCCCTGGCATACATGAGCAGGATGGTCGTCAACTCGCACCGGGACGCGGAGCCGGACGGTGGTGTGGCCCGGCAGCCCTTCCGTCTCGAAGAGGCGGCGCGCAGGGAACCGTCCTGGTACGTGGTGGACCTGCTGATCGACGGGATCCGCTACACCTACGGGTTCAGCGTTGACGACGACCGGGTGGTCGACGAGTGGCTGCACAGCTTTCCCCGCGGCAGGAAGCGCAAGATCTTCGAGCGTTCGGCCGACGGGGTGGAGATCGGTGACTCGCAGCACCGGCGAGAGCTGGAGCTGGTCGAGAACATCACCGAACCCAATGTCCTCTTCATGTCCCTCGCGGCGCGATCCCGGCAGGACGACTTCCGCCCGGTGTACGACTGGTTCGCCCGGAGCCTCCAGTTCAGCCGACGGCTGCCGGGCGGCGCGGGCCGCCTCGGGGCTGCGCGAATCCTCGAAAACCCGGACCGGTACCCGGAGTTCATCGAGCTGCTGCGTGCCGCGGACCTCGGGATCGCCGATTGCGGCACCGAGCGCGTGCTGGAAGACGAGGGGGAGCTTCGGAGGCGCTACGGTGCGCGCATTCCGGAGTGGCGGTTGGCAGGCCTCGAAGAGAACGGGCCGCGCGAGGTCATGCGCCCGTGGATAGGACATCGCGGGCGCGACGGGATCGTCAGGATGGACGTGTCCGAGGAGTCCGAGGGAACACAGGCTCTGCTGCGGCAAG
This sequence comes from Kitasatospora sp. NPDC054768, assembly GCF_053612025.1. Classification (NCBI taxonomy): domain Bacteria; kingdom Bacillati; phylum Actinomycetota; class Actinomycetes; order Kitasatosporales; family Streptomycetaceae; genus Kitasatospora; species Kitasatospora sp. NPDC054768. The sequence continues at coordinate 17,837 of NZ_JBSHBN010000002.1, read as the reverse complement.
CACCCCTCATCACGGGGGCGCTCCGACGGGGTGGAACCTTCGTGGTGGACGAAATCGATTCGAGCCTCCACCCGGTTCTCACCGCACGCCTGATCGGGCTCTTCCAGGATTCCGCCACCAATCCGAACGGCGCCCAGTTGATCTTCACCTCGCACGACTCCAGTCTGCTCGGCCGGACCGGCGGGGAGGAGATCCTGCGGCGGGACCAGGTCTGGTTCGTGGAGAAGAACGAGCACGGTGAGACGGAGCTCTTCGCCCTCGCCGACTTCAAGCCGCGCCAGGAGGAGAACCGCGAGCGGCGGTACCTCAGCGGGAGCTACGGCGGCGTGCCGTACATCGACGACGATTTTGCCAGCGCCGTGGCGGCGCGGGGGGATGAAGATGGCAAGGGCGGCGAAGCCGAGCGGAAGCAAGCGTCCCAGTTTTGACACGTCACTGACCAGGCGGGCGGGGCATCGGGAGTCGCGGCAGCGCCTGCTGGTCGTCTGCGGCGCGAAGGTGACCGAGCGCGACTACCTTCAGGGGCTCAAGTCGAGTGCCCGGAATCCAGCCGTTTCACTGAAGATCGTCGAATGCCCGAGGTCGCCCTCCCAGGTCGTCGATCACGCGGTGCTCCTGCGTGACCAAGCGGACGGCGAGTACGACGCGACGTGGTGCGTGCTCGACGTCGATGAATTTCCCGACCTGGGGCAGACGGCAGTCGAGGCGCGGAAGAAGAACATCGAGGTGGCGTTCTCCAACCCCTGCTTCGAGGTGTGGCTCCTGCTGCACTTCAAGGACTATCGCCGTCCGGCTCAATCGTTCAAGCAGCTCATGCCGGCCCTTGATGAGGCGTTCCCGGCCGGGTACGGGAAGACCGGCATGAAGTTCGACCTCTACGCGCCGCACTGGCGGCTGGCTGCGAGTCGGGCGAAACAACTGGCCGAATCAGGGAAGGAACACGAGGTCAACCCGTCCACCGGCATGTGGAAGCTCGCGCTCGCCATCGGAGGTGGCGAGGCACAGCCGTGAAGGGCCCCCGGGTCAGGAGAGCGAGAAGCCCATCCGGTTCACCACCGGGGTCATCGGCACGTACATCACCTGCGCGTAGCAGGTCGTCGGGTGCGCCGTGGATCCGGCCGGGCAGCCGACCTCCGACCGGGCGGCCACGATCACGCCGCGGGCCTCCATGTCGCCGTTCGGGCCGGACGGGTTCGCCAGTGCCGGGCCGCCGCTGTCGCCCTTCGCGGCGATCGCCCGGCGGTCGCCGCCCTTCGACTCCGCGACGTCGACCGGCTTGATCCTCGTGCCCTCGTCGTTCGTCGTCTCCACGTCGACCCGCTTGATCTGCACGTCGCACTTCCACCCCGACTGGGCACCGCTGAGGCAGATCAGGTCCCCGACGTTGTTCCGCCCGGCCCCGTACGTGTGCCGGGACGAGCCGCCCCTGTCCGACCAGGCGCCGTCGTAGAACCGGCCGCCGCCGCTCCCGCTGATCGCGATCATGCCGACGTCCAGGCCGTCCCCGACCGAGGACAGGTCGCCGATGTAGCTCCCGGTGCCGTTGTAGTACCGGCCGCCGCCGCAGTGCGCGGCGGTCAGCACCACCTTCGTCCCGCCCTTCCAGCCGCTGAACGCCGTCGAGCAGAACGACGCCTTTCCGGTGCTCACCTCGGCACCCGCGTAGTGCGGCGCGCTGTCGGAGTGCCGGCTGCCGGACAGCGCGACCGGGGTCTCCTCGATGCCGGCCGTCACCGGCATCCCGGCGATCTCGGCGGCCTGCCGGGAGTACGCCTGCACGGCCGTGTCACCGCCGGTCAGCTGCTTCGCCTTCGCCCGCGCGTACGTGATCGCGATGGCGGTGCCGTCCTCCTGCGGGCCGATCGACGTCCACGCGTCGCGCGCCACGCCGGCGGTGAACCGGTCGATCGCGGCGCGCATCTCGGCGCGGGAGTACGGGCTCCGGTGGACGTCGACGGTGTAGCCGGGGCCGGCGCTCGCGGCGTTCGCGTCGAGCAGGGAACGGACCTCGGCCGGGGCCTCGCCCTTCCAGTAGATGTCGGCGCGCTGATTCGCCGGGTCGATCACCGTCCCGGCATAGCCGACGGCCGCCGGATCCCCGGACTCGACCCAGTCCTGCACCGGGTCCGTCATGCGGTGGAGCAGCTGCTGGGCCTGCGGGTCGCGGAGCACCGGCAGGCTGACGGACAGGTAGGGCTCGTCCTGAACGGTGTCGACGGCGACCAGGCCGGAGGCGACCACGGTGGTCAGGACCAGGGACAACGCGAGGCGGGAGCGGCGCACGGGCGGGTCCTTCCGGCATGTGTCGATGGGTCGCTACTCAGCGTAGGGGGGGATGGGCGGTCCGCTACGTCCGGACGTCGCGGCCCGGGCCGGCAGTCGGTGCACGCGTGGGGCAACGCGCCCCCGGGAGGGGCGGGGCGGCGTCCCGGGGGCGGGTGGGGCGCCTGCGCCCCCGGCCGGTCCGGTGGCGGCCGCGCAGGAAGTCGGGCCTGTCGACTTCCTACGCGGGTTCCTGCGCGGGCGGATAGCATCGGGCCCGTGAACCTGTACTGGCACGTCGTGCTGCCACCGCTCAGCGCCTGATCGGGCGCGCGCTTCGGTGGCTTGACCCCTGCGACCCCGGCCCGGCCCGATGGCGGCCGCCGTGGGCCGACGGCGTGCGCCCGTTCTCGGAACCAGTTCCCCCGACGGTTTTCGACGACGGAAGTTCACGACTGTGCCGAATCGTTTGTCCTCGCCCGCCCGTTCCCTTCCCGCGACTCCCCGCCGCAGCCGCCGCACCCGCCCGCGCGGTGGCGCGGGGCCGATCCTGATCGCCGCCGTCCTCTGGGGCACCACCGGGACGGCCAGTTCGCTGGCGCCCGGCGGGGCCCCGGCGGCGGGGATCGGGGCCGCCGGGCTGGTGCTCGGCGGGCTGCTGCTGCTCCTCACCGACCGCGCCGCCCGCGTGCTGCCCCGAGTGTGCGGGCCGCGCGAACGGTGGCTGCTCGCCGCCGGCGCGGTCGCGGTGGCCGGGTATCCGGTCACCTTCTACCCGGCGGTCGGCCGTACGGGCGTGGCGGTGGCCACCGTGATCGCGCTCGGCAGCGCGCCGGTGTTCACCGGGCTGCTCGGCTGGCTCACCCGGCAGGGGCGGCCGGGCGGGCGGTGGGCCGGGGCCACGGCGCTGGCCGTGCTCGGCTGCGCGCTCCTGGTGCTGGGCCCGAAACTCGCCGGGGGCGGCGGTGCGGTGGACCCGCTGGGGGTGCTGCTGGCGGCGCTCTCGGGGCTCTCGTACGCCGGGTACTCGCTGATCGGCGGGCGGCTGATCACGGCCGGGCACCCCTCGGGCGGGGTGATGGGCGCGATGTTCGGCGGCGGGGCGCTGATCGTGCTGCCGGTGCTGCTCGCGGGTGACCTGGAGTGGCTCGCCTCGGCGCGCGGGGCGGGCGTGGTGCTGCACCTCGCGGTGGTCACCACCTTCCTCGCGTACTGGCTGTTCGGCCACGGCCTGCGGCACACCACCGCCCAGACCGCCACCACCCTGACCCTCGCCGAACCGGCCGTCGCGGCGGTGCTCGGCGTGGCCGCCCTGGGCGAGCGCCTGCCGGCGCTCTCCTGGTGCGGCCTCGCCGTCCTCGCCGCCGGCCTGGCCTTCCTGGCGCTCCCCGCCCGGCGGTAGGCCCGACGCCCCTGCGTGGGACGTCGGCCGGGCCGACTTCCCGTGCGGCAGAGGCAAGTTCGCGGAACCCGGTTGCCGGCGGCGGTCCCGTCTGTTGGGCTTGCCGGCGGCGGGCCCGACCGGGGCCGCCGACGTCCTTGCCGTACGAGGGGATCCCCGTCATGCCCGACAACGCCACCGGCCCGCTCGACCTGCTCGCCCGCTACCGGCGGGCGATGCTCGACCTGGACGCGGACGCCCTGGCCGACCTCTACGCGGAGGACGGGGTGCACGAGTTCCCGTTCCTGTTCCCCGGGGTGCCCGAGCGGTACCGGGGACGGGAGGAGATCCGGGCCGGGTACCGCGCGATCTGGGGTCCGAGCGCGGCGCGGCCGCGGGAGATCCGGGAGGTGGCCGTCCACCCGGGGGCCGATCCGGAGGTGCTCACCGTCGAGCAGCAGGTGGTCGGGACGCACGCCGGCACCGGCGAGCCGTTCACCGTGCCGGGCCTGCTGGTGATGCGGTCCCGGGGCGGGCTGCTGGTGCACGTCCGGGACTACATGGACGGCCTGGGCGTGGCCCATGCGATGGGGCGGCTGGGTGCCGTCGCCGCGCGGCTGGAGGCCGGGGAGTAGGGCGTCGGCCGGGCCGGCCTCCGGCGCGGGCCGGTCAGAGGGCGAAGTGGGCGGCGATGCCGTCGAGGACGCAGTCGAGGCCGGTCTCGAACTGCCAGTCGGGGTCGTCCTTGCGGGTGGCCGCGTGGAGGTAGCGCTGGTAGTTGGGGTAGCGGCCGGTGCCCATCAGCCAGCTCATCCGGGGGGCGAGGCCGGCCCGGGTCTGGTCGCCGTCGGACCATCCGCGCTCGCGGCGCAGGGTGTTCAGGGTGACCTCGGTGGTGACCGAGCCGTGGACGTAGCCGGTGACGGTGCGGAACACCGCCATGGTGGTGTCGGCGTCCAGGCCGTGTTCGGCCAGGGCGGCGAACGCGTGCTCGGGGACGGCGAGTTGGTGGGGGCTGAGGGAGAACGGGGTGGCCGTCCGGACGGTCCACGGGTGGGCCAGGTGCATGGCCCGCAGGTTGAGGGCCAGGGCGCGCATGGTGTCCCGCCAGCCCTCGGCGGGGGTGCCCAGCGGGAGCCGGCCGTAGACGAAGTCGACCATCAGCTCGATGAGCTCGTCCTTGCCGGAGACGTACCGGTAGGCGGCCATCGGGGCGACGCCGAGTTCGGCGGCCAGTCGGCGCATGGTGACGGCCTCCAGGCCCTCGGCGTCGGCGACGGCGACGGCGGCCTCGGCGATCCGCTGCGGGGTCAGGGTGGTGCGCGGTGCGGGGGCCGGGCGGGCCAGGCGCTCCCAGAGCGAGACCGGGGGCCTGTCGTCGCCGGCGGGGGTGTCCCCGGCTGGGGCCTGTTGAGCGGGCACGGGGCGGGCTCCTTCCGACTGGGGTCGGGCCCACCGTAGCACTCCGCGTGTACGGCGTATCCACAGTGGACGACGTACGCGCCGATGTGTACGTTGTATCCGACAGATACGCCGTACACAGCAGTTGTCCCGGAGGGGGATTCCCATGTCCACGGAGCAGAGCCTGATGGAGCAGAGCCTGAAGGTCGCCGTCCTCGTCGGCAGCACCCGCGAGGGCCGCTTCGGCCCGGTGGTCACCGACTGGCTGCTCGGCCACCTGGAGGCCCACGGCGACCTGACCGCCGACCGGATCGACCTGGTGGAGACCCCACTGCCCACCACCTTCCCGTCGTTCGGCGGTGAACTTCCGCCGGGCGACGCCGAGTTGCTGGCCGCCGTATCGCCCCGACTGGAAGCGGCCGACGCCTTCGTGATCGTCACGCCCGAGTACAACCACAGCTTCCCGGCCCCGCTGAAGAACGCCATCGACTGGCACAACCGGCAGTGGCACGGCAAGCCGGTCGCCTTCGTCTCGTACGGCGGCCTGTCCGGGGGCCTGCGGGCCGTCGAACAGCTCCGGGTGGTGCTGGCCGAGCTGAACGCCGCGACGATCCGCAACACGGTCAGCTTCCACGGCGCCGGCCAGCGCTTCGACGCCGACGGCAAGGCGATCGACCCGGCCGCCGACGCCGCCGCCAAGACCATGCTCGACCAGCTCGTCTGGTGGGCCCAGGCACTGCGGGACGCCCGCCGGGCCCGCCCGTTCGCGGCCTGAGCCGGGGCAGGGGGCGGAGACCATGGCCACGGAACCGGCCGAGAGCCAGATCGAGAGCCAGGCCGAGGGCCAGGCCGAGAGCCAGGCCGAGGGTCAGGCCGAGAGGCAGGCCGAGGAGCGGCCCAAGCCGCCGTTGCTCGGTGTCATCGGGCTGATGCTCGGCATCTTCCTCTCGGCCCTCGACGGGCAGATCATCGGCACCGCGCTGCCGACCGTCGTCGGCGACCTCGGCGGACTGGAGCACCTCTCCTGGGCGGTCACCGCCTACCTGCTGACCTCCGCCGCGGCCACCCCGCTCTGGGGCCGGCTCGGCGACCTGTACGGGCGCAAGGGCGCCTACCAGTGGGCGGTGGTGGTGTTCCTGGCGGGCTCGGTGCTGGCCGGACTCGCCCAGGACATGGGGCAGTTGATCGCTTTCCGGGGCCTCCAGGGGATCGGCGCGGGCGGGCTGATGGTCGGCGCGCTCTCGGTGATCGGGGTGCTCGTCCCCGCCTCCGACCGGGCGCGGGTGCAGTCGGTGGTCGGCGTGCTGATGCCGATCGCCTTCGTCGGCGGACCGCTGCTCGGCGGCTTCCTCACCGAACGGCTGAGCTGGCGCTGGGCCTTCTACGTCAACCTGCCGGTCGGGCTGGTCGCGCTGCTCGCGGTCGGCGTCGGGGTACGGCTGCGGACCGAGCGGGTGCGCGCCCCGTTCGACTGGGCCGGGGTCGTCCTGCTGACCACCGGCATCCTCGCGCTCACCCTGGTCGGCAGCTGGGGCGGCGCCGCCTACTCCTGGACCTCCCCGGTGCTCCTCGGCACGGCGCTCGTCGCGCTGGTCGCGCTGGGCTGGTTCGTCCGGACCGAACTGCGCGCCCCCGGGCCGCTGATCCCGCCCGCGCTGTTCCGCGACCGCAACTTCACGGTGGCGCAGGTGCTCGGCTTCCTCACCGGCGCGGTGATGATCGCTCTGGTCGGCTACCTGCCGCTCTACCTGCAACTGGCCCGGGGCGCCTCACCCACCGCCGGCGGCCTGCTCCTGCTGCCGCTGATGCTCGGCATGATGGGCACCCAGCTGGTGACGGCGCGGCTGATGGGCCGGCCGGGCGGCGAGCGGCGCTACCCGCTGCTGGGCGGCGCGCTCACCCTGGCCGGCGGCGCACTGCTGCTGCTCCTGCGCACCGACACCCCGATCGCCCTGGCCTCGGCCCTCACGGCAGTCGCCGGGATCGGCCTCGGCCTGGTGATGCAGAGCACCCTGCTGACCTCGATGGGGGCCGTGCCGCCCCAGGACATGGGCGCGGCGATGGGCGTGGTCACGCTGCTGCGGAGCATCGGCGGCTCGCTCGGCATGGCGGCGCTCGGCGCGGTCTACACGGCGCGGCTCACGGACTCCCTCACGGAGCGCCTCGGGTCCGCCGAGGCTGGCCGGCTCACCGGCGGCGGGCTGACCCCGGCCTCCCTCGACGGCCTCCCGGCGGAGGTCCGCGACGCCGTCGGGGCGGCGGTCACCGGCGGCCTGCACGGCACGGTCGTGGGCGGGGTCCTGCTGGCGGCCGCGGCGACCGCCCTCGCCTGCCTGGTCCGCCCGCGCCGGGCCCCGGAGCCGGCCGGAGCCGGAACCCGGACCGATGCCCCGGCCGATGCCCCGGCCGAAGCCCGGGCCGATGCCCGGGCGGAGACGAAGGCCTGACGCGTCCGAGGCACGCGAAACGGCCCCCGGCGGAGCAGGACTCCGCCGGGGGCCGTCAGGCTGTCGGGATCAGCGGGTGATCAGCACTCGATGACGTTCACGGCGAGGCCGCCGCGCGAGGTCTCCTTGTACTTGATCTTCATGTCGGCCCCGGTCTCCTTCATCGTCTTGATCGCCTTGTCCAGCGAGACGTGGTGCCGTCCGTCGCCGCGCAGGGCCATCCGGGCCGCGGTGACGGCCTTGACGGACGCCATGCCGTTGCGCTCGATGCAGGGGATCTGGACCAGGCCGCCGACCGGGTCGCAGGTGAGGCCGAGGTTGTGCTCGATGCCGATCTCGGCGGCGTTCTCGACCTGCTCGGGGGTGCCGCCGAGGACCTCGGCGAGGCCGCCCGCGGCCATCGAGCAGGCGGAGCCGACCTCGCCCTGGCAGCCGACCTCGGCGCCGGAGATGGAGGCGTTCTCCTTGAAGAGCATGCCGATGGCGCCGGCCGCGAGCAGGAAGCGGACGATGCCGTCGTCGTCGGCGCCCGGGATGAAGTTCAGGTAGTAGTGCAGGACGGCCGGGATGATCCCGGCGGCGCCGTTGGTCGGCGCGGTGACCACCCGGCGCCCGGAGGCGTTCTCCTCGTTGACGGCCATCGCGTAGAGGGTCACCCACTCCATCGCGTTGGCCGGCCCGATGCCCTCGGCGCGCAGCGCACGGGCGCCGGACGCGGCCCGGCGGCGGACCTTCAGCCCGCCCGGCAGGATGCCCTCGCGGGACATGCCGGCCCGCACGCACTCCTGCATCACGGACCAGATCTCCAGCAGACCGGTCCGGATCTCCTCCTCGCTGCGCCAGGCCTTCTCGTTCTCCAGCATCAGGCCGGAGATCGACAGGCCGGTCTCCCGGCTGAGCCGCAGCAGCTCGTCACCGGTGCGGAAGGGGTACTTCAGCGCGGTGTCGTCGGGCTTGACCCGGTCCGCGCCGATCGCGTCCTCGTCCACCACGAAGCCGCCGCCGACCGAGTAGTAGGTCTTCTCCAGCAGGGTCGAGCCGTCCGCCGCGTACGCCCACAGGGTCATGCCGTTGGCGTGGTACGGCAGCGAGCGGCGGCGGTGCAGGACCAGCTGGGTGTCCGGGTCGAAGTCGATGGTGTGCTCGCCGACCAGGTTGATCCGCTTCTCGGCGATGATCCGCTCGACGTCCTTGTCGGCCTGGTCGACGTCGACGGTGCGGGGCGAGGCGTTCTCCAGGCCCAGCAGGACGGCCTTCGGGGTGCCGTGGCCGTGGCCGGTGGCGCCGAGCGAGCCGTACAGCTCGGCGCGCACCCCCGTCACCCCGTCCAGGAGGCCTTCGGAGCGCAGTCGGCGGGCGAACATCCGGGCGGCGCGCATCGGACCCACGGTGTGGGAGCTCGACGGGCCGATGCCGATGGAGAAGAGGTCGAAGACGCTGATGGCCACGGGGGACGTCCTTGTCTGGTCTCGTGGAAGGACTTGCGGGCAGGGAGGGGCCGACACGGGACGGGGCACCGCGCGCACTGTCCAGTGTGCGCGGTGCCCCGGGGTGCCAGGTACGCCGGAGGGGTGAGGCCGGTCACCCCGCCCGAACGATCACCGGAGTGATCAGAGGTTCGGGTACAGCGGGTACTTGTCGGCCAGGGCGGTGACCCGGGCCTTCAGCGCGGCGGCGACGGTCTCGTCGAAGGCGGGCTTGAGCGCCTCGGCGATGATGTCGGCGACCTCGCGGAAGTCCTCGGCCTGGAAGCCGCGGGTGGCCAGGGCCGGGGTGCCGATGCGCAGGCCCGAGGTGACCATCGGCGGGCGCGGGTCGTTCGGGATCGCGTTGCGGTTGACGGTGATGCCGACCTCGTGCAGGCGGTCCTCGGCCTGCTGGCCGTCGAGCTGGCTGTTGCGCAGGTCGACCAGGACCAGGTGGACGTCGGTGCCGCCGGAGAGCACGCTGGCGCCGGCCTCGGCCACGTCGGCCTGGAGCAGGCGCTCGGCGAGGATGCGGGCGCCGTCCAGGGTGCGCTGCTGGCGCTCCTTGAACTCCTCCGAGGCCGCGACCTTGAAGGCGACCGCCTTGCCGGCGATCACGTGCTCCAGCGGGCCGCCCTGCTGGCCGGGGAAGACCGCGGAGTTGATCTTCTTGGCGTACTCGGCCTTGGACAGGATGACGCCGCCGCGCGGGCCGCCCAGGGTCTTGTGGGTGGTGGTGGTGACCACGTCCGCGTACGGCACCGGGTTCGGGTGCAGCCCGGCGGCCACCAGGCCGGCGAAGTGCGCCATGTCCACCATGAGCAGCGCGCCGACCTCGTCGGCGATCCGGCGGAACGCGGCGAAGTCGAGCTGGCGCGGGTAGGCCGACCAGCCGGCGATGATCAGCTTCGGCTGGTGCTCCTTGGCGAGGCGCTCGACCTCGGCCATGTCGACCTGGCCGGTCTTCTCGTCCACGTGGTACGCGGCCACGGTGTAGAGCTTGCCGGAGAAGTTGATCTTCATGCCGTGGGTCAGGTGACCGCCGTGGGCCAGGCTCAGGCCCAGGATGGTGTCACCCGGCTGGATCAGCGCGAACATCGCGGCGGCGTTGGCCTGCGCGCCGGAGTGCGGCTGGACGTTGGCGTGCTCGGCGCCGAACAGTGCCTTGATGCGGTCGATCGCGATCTGCTCGACCACGTCGACGTGCTCGCAGCCGCCGTAGTAGCGGCGGCCGGGGTAGCCCTCCGCGTACTTGTTGGTCAGCACCGAGCCCTGGGCCTCCATGACCGCCACCGGGGCGAAGTTCTCGGAGGCGATCATCTCCAGGGTGGTCTGCTGGCGGTGCAGCTCGGCGTCGACCGCGGCGGCGATCTCCGGGTCGAGGGCGTGCAGGGACTGGTTGAGAACCGTCATGGTGTGGTCTTCCCGGGAGGAGGAGGGAAAGGGGCCGGGGCGGGGCGGACCGCCGTGTGCGGCCCGTCCCGTCGGGTGGCTCAGCCCTGGGGGTTGATGAGCGCGTCGTACTCGTCGGCGCTGAGCAGCTCGTCGGTGGCCTCGACGCGCACCTTGAACAGCCAGGCGTTCCCGAACGGGTCCGCGTTCACGGAGGCCGGGTCGTCGATGACGTCCTGGTTGATCTCGGTGACCTCGCCGGTCACCGGGGAGTACAGGTCGCTGACCGACTTGGTGGACTCCAGCTCGCCACAGGTCTCGCCGGCGGTCACGGTCTCGCCGACCTCGGGCAGCTGCACGTAGACGATGTCACCGAGGGCGGTGGCGGCGTGCTCCGTGATGCCGACCGTGGAGACACCGTCCGCGGCCGCGGTCAGCCACTCGTGCTCCTTGGTGTACTGCAGGTGCTGGGGGTTGCTCATGGCGTCATTCTCCAGGATGGGAAGCGGGTACGACGAAGCGGGCCGCCGCGCGGACGGCCGCGACGTGCGCAAACGGAAAAACGGGGGCCCCGGCGAAGGCTCAGCGGGCGCGCTTGTAGAACGGCAGCGCCACGACCTGGACGGGCTCGTGCTTGCCGCGCACGTCCACCGCGACGGTGGTGCCGGGGACGGCGTGGGCGGCGTCGACGTAGGCCATCGCGATCGGCTTGCCCAGGGTCGGGGACGGCGCGCCGGAGGTGATCCGGCCGATCGGCTCGCCCTCGGTGGAGACCACGGTGTACTCGGCGCGCGGCACCCGCTTGCCCTCGGAGACCAGGCCGACCAGCACCTTGGGCGGGTTGGTCTCGGCCGCGGCGGCGGCCTGCTCCAGCGCCTTGCGGCCGATGAAGGCGCCCTCGTTGGTGGTCTTGTCGAAGCGGACGACCCGGCCCAGGCCGGCGTCGAACGGGGTGAGGTCGGTGGACAGCTCGTGCCCGTACAGCGGCATGCCGGCCTCCAGGCGCAGCGTGTCGCGGCAGGACAGGCCGCACGGGATCAGGCCGTGGCCCTCGCCCGCGGCGGTCAGCGCCTGCCAGACCGGCTCGGCGTCGGCCGGCCGGCAGAAGATCTCGAAGCCGTCCTCACCGGTGTAGCCGGTGCGGGCGAGCAGCACGTCGCGGTCGGCCACCCGGGCCGGGAGGATCGCGTAGTACTTCAGGCCGGGCAGGTCGGCGTCGGTGGTCTTCGCCAGGATGCCGGTGGCCTCCGGGCCCTGGACGGCGATCAGCGCGTAGGTGTCGCGGTCGTCGGTGACGACGGCGTCGAAGCCCTTGGCGCGGGCGATCAGCTCGTCGAGGACCAGCTGGGCGTTGGAGGCGTTGGCGACGACCAGGAAGGCGTCCTCGCGCAGGCGGTAGACGATCAGGTCGTCCAGGATGCCGCCGTCCTCGGCGCAGATCATGGTGTAGCGGGCGCGCAGCACGCCCAGCGCGGAGACGAAGCCGACCAGCGCGTGGTCCAGCATCTCGCCCGCCTGCGGGCCGGTGACGGTGATCTCGCCCATGTGCGAGAGGTCGAACAGGCCGGCCTGGGTGCGGACCGCGAGGTGCTCCTCGCGCTCGCTGCCGTAGCGCAGCGGCATGTCCCAGCCGGCGAAGTCGGTCATGGTCGCGCCGAGGGCGCGGTGCAGCGCGTCGAGCGCGGTCAGGCGGAGGGACGACATGGCCAGGAACTCCTCGGTCGGGGCACTCAGGGGTGCACGCGCCGGACCGGACCCGCTCGGGTTCGACCCTGCGCGCGGGCATGCGGCGGCGTGGGTCTCCCCATCTGTCGTCGAACCTGAGAGCTTCACCGCCCACCGCCCGCAGCTGTTTCCAGCTTGGGGGACAGCATGACGGCTTGCACCGTGGGTGGGCGCACGACAGGGCCGGGCGCCGCTTTCCAGATGTGCCTAACCCGTGCGGTAGGGGTGCCTGAGAGATTCCGGGGAGGACTTGCTCCTTCGGCGCCGGCTGTGCCTGAACGGCACTCCGGGCTCTCCCGCGCGGGTTCGAGCGGCCGGTATGGAGTTGTGGGGGCCCGCGGCGCATGCCGTCGGACGGGCACATCATGGCACGTCCGGGACGGCGAGGGGAGAGGGGACCCGGTCACACCGCGCGGCACCCGGACGCGGGCCCGGGGCGGCACCCGGGACCGGGGCCCGCGGGGCACCCGAACACGAGCCCTAAAGGGGAGGCCCCGGGGCCCTAGACTGCTGCGCGTCGGCGCAGCAGAGGGCGGCCGAGCGGCAGAGGGCGGGATCGGCGGCGCATGGGGTACCCGGTGGAGCAGCAGCAGGAGTGGGGCGGACCGCAGGAGGCGCCGGCGGGCGGTTCCTGGCCGGCCAACGAGCTGGAGCAGGTGCTGACCGCGGCCCTGGGCGACCCGGGCGCGACGCCGAGGGTGATCGAGGTGCTGGCGCGCAGCCAGGTGTGGGTGCCGCTGCCGGCCGGGGCCGATCCGCAGGGACAGGCGCTGGACCTGCCGACCGTCGAGCTGGGCGGTGACCCGTACGTGCCGGTGTTCTCCTCGCAGGAGGTGTTCCTCCAGCAGGCGCCGGGGATGGCCTTCGCGGTGGCGCCGGTGTGGGAGTTCGCCCGCGGGTTGCCGCTGGGCGTGGGCATCGCGGTGAACCCGGACGCGGCCGTGGGCATCCCGGTGCCGCCGCAGGGGGTCGCCGAGCTGCGCCGCGGTCCGCGCGGGGACCGCTGGGAGGCCGCCGACGACGCCACGGCGCCGACCGGAGGCCGGGTGGCGCTGCGCGAGCCGGTGCCGGGCGAGGACCCGGAGCACTTCCTGGCCGCCTGCCGGGGCGAACTGTCGTCACTGCCGGGAGTGTTGACCGCCCGCAGGGCGCTGGCCAGCATCGAGGGCGAGCCGACCGTGATGTTCGTGGGCGTCCAGCTGGACCCGGCGGCACCGGCCGATCCGGCCGCGGTGAACGACGCGCTCGGCCGAGCGCTGGGAACCGCGCCGCTGCCCGGCGGCGTCCACCTCGTACTGCTCGACCTCGCCGACGACCCGGTGGTCGAGTGGCTGCTCACCCGGGTACTGCCGTTCTATTCGCGGGGCTGAGCGGGGTTCGTATCAAAGGCACGTCGCCGTGGCGGTGGCCGGTGCAGCGCCATAGGGTGCGTGCAGACGGCCGACGGGCCGGCGGGTTGAGGGAAAGAGGCGCGGCGAGGTGGGCGCATGAGTGCGGGAACGGGAGCGGGCGGTGTGCCGGGGCCCTGGGGCCAGGCACCGGCCGGGCGCCCGGGAGCTGATCCCGGCGCGTTGGAGCGCGCCCTGCGCGACGTCGCGCCGGAGCGCTACGACGCGTACGAGGGGCTGCTGCACGCGCTGGCGGACGGCCAGGTCTGGATGCTGCTGTGGCACGGCACGCCGGGCAGCCCGGACGCCCAGTACGGGAACATGGAGATCAGCGGCCACGGCTACGCGCCGGCCGTCACCTCGTCCGAGCAGCTGACCGCCTCCGGCTGGGCGCGGGCCCACGAGGTCATCTCCGGCCGGGAGATCGCGGCCTCGCTCTACCGCACCCGCTGGGGCCTGTGGCTCAACCCGCACGCGCCCGGCGGCGGCGTCGGCGTGCCCTGGGCGGACCTGCGGCGGGTCGCCGCGGGCCTGGACCGGCTGCCGGCCGGGCCGTTGAAGCTGAGCGAGCCGCAGCTGAACGCCCAGTCGTTCTTCGCGCTGCTGGAGCGGCAGGCCGCCGAGGTGCGCGCCGTGCGGGCCCTGCGCCGGGCCTGGGTGCAGCCCGCAGTGGGGGAGCCGTACCTGGCCATCGGCCTCGACCTGTACGAGAGTTCGCCGCCGGCGGTGGAGGCGGTGCGGGCGCTGATGCAGCGCGCGATCGCGGTGGCCCCGGAGGGGCTCGCGGTGTCGACGGTGGCGATGTCGGACGAGTACGACCCGGTGGCGCTGTGGATGCGCGCCAACGCGCGGCCGTTCTTCGACCGGGAGGCGGGCCGCCCGCCGACCGGTCCGTACCCGCCGGTGCCCCCGCCGCCGTACCCGGGGCAGTCGATGCCGGGTTACGGGTACGGCACCCAGCCGCCGGCGCAGGGCTGGCAGCAGCAGCCGCCGCAGCGGCCGTGGCCCGGCTACCCCGGGCGCTGATTCCCAAAACTCATTCCCCGAAGCCGACTTGATTGTCCGTCAAGTCGGCTTCGATGCTTTCCGGACGAATTTCCGGATGTGTGCTCCGGTCATCTTGACATGGCAGTTACAGCCATGTGAAGAGGTATATGCCGAAGACCGGGGAGGTGCATGCACGCAGATCACAGTTGGGCATCTGTCGGTTGGCAGGGCTGGCGCAAGCCAGTTCGGATGGCAGAGAGTTCTGCGCAACGCACCGCGCGTGCTTGAACCCCACAAGGGCGAGCGCGCACGCCGACAGTCCGCCCACGCGACGCCCATCCCGCGTGGTGGCAGTGCCTGTGCACGACGCACTGCCGTCAACACCCGCTCCTCCTAAGCACCTCCGCACGTCCGCAGCCGCACCGCCGAAGCCGGCGACCGGCACCCGTGGGCCGGCCACCGTCGGCGAGGGGACCAACTGACCATGACCGCAACCGTGACCACCGCCGGGAACGATCCGGAGGCACCCGCCACCGCAAGCCCGGCCAAGAAGATCGAGGGCCGCTCCCTCGGCCAGATCGCCTGGACCCGCTTCAAGCGGGACAAGGCCGCCGTCGCCGGCGGCGTCGTGGTGATCCTGCTGATCCTGCTCGCCGTGCTCGCCAAGCCGATCGAGTCGATGTTCGGGCTCGACCCGGACGCCCTCCACCAGGACCTGCTGGACGCCGACCTCGGCGGTCTGCCGTTCGGCGACTGGGGCGGTATGAGCTGGGACCACCCGCTCGGCGTCGACCCCCTCCAGGGCCGTGACCTGCTCACCCGCGTCATCGAGGGCTCCTGGGTCTCCCTGCTGGTCGCCTTCGGCGCGACCCTGCTGTCCAACACCATCGGCACCGTGCTCGGCATCATGGCCGGCTACTACGGCGGCTGGGTGGACACCCTGATCAGCCGGGTGATGGACGTCTTCCTGGCGTTCCCGCTGCTGCTCTTCGCCATCGCGATCTCGACCTCGCTCCAGGGCGGCGCGTTCGGCCTGCACGGCCTGCCGCTGCACATGCTGGTGCTGATCTTCGTGATCGGCTTCTTCAACTGGCCCTACATGGGCCGGATCGTGCGCGGCCAGACGCTGTCGCTGCGCGAGCGGGAGTTCGTCCACGCGGCCCGCAGCCTGGGCGCGCGCGGACCGTTCATCCTGTTCAAGGAACTGCTGCCCAACCTGGTCGGTCCGATCCTGGTCTACTCGACCCTGCTGATCCCGACCAACATCCTCTTCGAGGCCGGGCTGAGCTTCCTCGGCGTCGGCATCCAGCCCCCGCAGGCCTCCTGGGGCGGGATGCTCCAGGACGCGATCCGGTACTACCAGGTGGACCCCCAGTACATGGTGGTCCCCGGTCTGGCGATCTTCGTCACCGTGCTCGCCTTCAACCTGCTCGGCGACGGGCTGCGCGACGCCCTCGACCCCAAGAACAACTGACCCTGTGTCACTCGGACCACTCGTCACTCGACGGTGCGTCAGAATCCCTCCTCCACATCCTCAAGGGGTTGATCTCACCCATGCGTAGGTCCCGTACCGTCGCCCTGACCGCGGCGGCTGCCGCCGCGGTCCTGGTCGTGACCGGTTGCACCAGTTCGTCGAAGAGCGGAGGGTCCTCCACGGCCTCCGGCTCCGCCGAGGGCGGCTCCGGTGCCAACGCGGCCACCAAGGGCATCGTCAACGCCTCGGACAAGAAGGGCGGGACGGTGACCTACGAGATGAAGGGCACCCCCGACTCGCTCGACCCGGGCAACACGTACTACGCGTACATCTACAACTTCTCGCGTCTGTACGGCCGGCCGCTGACCACCTTCAACCCGGCGCCGGGGGAGGAGGGCAACAAGCTCGTCCCGGACCTCGCCGAGTCGATGGGCCAGCAGAGCGCGGACGGCCTGACCTGGACGTACAAGCTCCGCAAGGGCCTGAAGTACGACGACGGCACCCCGATCTCCTCGAAGGACGTCAAGTACGCCATCGAGCGCTCGAACTACGCGCTGGACGTGAACTCCAACGGCCCGGTGTACTTCCACGATCTGCTGGTCGACAACGCCACGCCGTACGCGGGGCCGTACAAGGACAAGGAGGGCGGCCTCAACTCGATCGAGACGCCCGACGACACCACGATCGTCTTCCACCTGCAGCACCCCTTCGCCGACTTCGACTACCTGGTCAGCGCCCCGGAGACGGTGCCCGTCCCGCAGGCCAAGGACACCGGTGCGGAGTACGTGAAGAAGATCGCGTCCTCGGGCTCCTACAAGTTCGAGTCCTACGAGGACGGCAAGCAGGCCGTCCTGGTGCCGAACACCAACTGGGACCAGAGCACCGACCCGATCCGCAAGCAGCTCGCGGACAAGATCGTGCTCAAGTTCAACATCGACCAGGCCACCATCGACAAGGACCTGCTGGCCGGCAACGCCCAGGTCGACCTGGTGGGCGGCGGCGTCGACCCGCAGACCCAGGCGCAGATCCTGCAGAACCCGAAGCTGAAGGCCAGCACCGACAACGCCTACGGCGGCCGTCTGGTGTACATGGCGATCAACTCCAAGCTCGCGCCGTTCGACAACGTCGAGTGCCGCAAGGCCGTCCAGTACGCGATCGACAAGGTCTCGGTGCAGACCGCGCTCGGCGGCCCGATCCGCGGCCAGATCGCCAACACGGTCCTCCCGCCGGACATCGCGGGCCACCAGGACTTCAACCTGTACGAGACCAAGGACAACAAGGGCGACGAGGCCAAGGCCAAGGAAGCCCTGAAGGCCTGCGGCAAGGAGGGCGGCATCAACACCGTCCTGTCGGCCCGCACCGAGCGCGCCACCGAGGTCGCCGCGGCCACCTCGATCCAGGCCGCGCTGAAGAAGGTCGGCATCAACGCCGAGATCCAGCAGTACCCGCAGGGCAAGTACCTGCAGGACGCCGCCGGGTCCCCGCAGTTCGCGGCCGAGCACAACATCGGCCTGATGATGATGCAGTGGGGCGCCGACTGGCCGACCGGCTACGGCTTCCTCCAGCAGATCGTCGACGGCCGCACCATCAAGCCGTCCGGCAACAACAACCTGGCCCAGCTGAACGACTCCGCCGTCAACAAGCTGATCGACGACGCCGCGATCAACCCCGACAAGGGCGCCCGCGAGAAGATCTACGGCGACGTCGACAAGAAGGTCATGGAGCAGGCGGTCTACGTCCCGCTGACCTACTTCAAGGTCTTCCTGTACCGCCCGGACAACGCCACCAACCTGGTCTCCACCTCGGCGTTCTCGGGTGAGTACGACTACCTGAACATCGGCTCCACCAAGTAAGAGCCTGGCTCCGCATCCCTGAAGGCAGGTGAAGGCAGCGGCGCCCGCCGCCGTCCGGAAG